>CAZIHB010000001.1:0-6337 GCA_964538535.1 uncultured Hyphomicrobiales bacterium
ATGGATCTCCGCCTCCGCGGAGATGACACCGGGAAAGAGCCGGTGCCGTGGTTTTTACACAGGCTCTCGTGATCTGATCATCAGCTAAACACTCCCGGAGCAAAGGGCCGCCTCGAAAGGCGATTTACCGGAGATATGGCACATACCTTATAAATGCGATGCTATCCTGATTAAATTCATGCTCACATAAAACATACAAGGACACGTAGTGCCGTGTCCCTGCATGTTTTGTTCTGATATTTGAAGCAGGTGCTTAAAGATGGCTTATACAGCAGCTTTTTTTAGCGGCCCGGCTTCGAAATTTCCGTCATTTGAGAATTATCAGCTTGCCGACGCTTAAATTATCGCCTGCTTTCACTCTCACGGTATAAACGCCCGGAGGCAATGCACTGCATTCGACGGAAACTGACGTGCGCCCCTGCGGGCACTTGCCATCGAACGCGTTCAGCACTCTTACCCCCGCCATGTCGTAGAGATCCACTCTCGCGTTCTGCTCCGTGCCGGAAAGAAGATCGATTGATGCTCTGCCGGTGGCGGGATTCGGGTAGATTTCAACTTTCACATTGTTCGTACCATCTATCACGCTGTTATCATAGAATCTCCAATCGGTATGTTTTGGAACAGGTGGCAGAGGCGGGTATGGTGCTTCAGTCGGGTACAGATAATCGGTATTATATGCCAGATTATATAAGTCATAAATTGTTTGTGCATCAATATCACCGTTATAGAGCTGTATCCGGCCGATGCATCCCGTGAACCATCTCGCGTAATTGTTGAAAACACCCCAGTTAACGTTGTAAGTAGTGCCGTGCGATTCCCCGCCGATTGCAGACTGGCTCGGATCCCACTGCAGCCCCTTGAACTTGTAGAAATCGGTCGATATCGTGAAAGGCGTTGCCAAGGGCGGTTCGCCCGATATTTCGGCCCCGTTGAGGATCATTCTCACCTTATAGTATGGCTTCTCAATCGTGACGCCGTTATCAATCACCGCGGGCACAAAAATCATTTCCATGTGTGCCAGATAGGTTGTCTGGGTGTTCAGCGCGGGACCGAAGGCGAACGCGAATCTCTGCAGCCTGTTCCAGATGCCCATCACAAGCGTTCCTCCCTGGATATAAACATTGAATCCGGAGATCGCACCGCCCGCCTCGAAAATTGTCTGAATATCGTCATCATTCAGATCGGCCGGCCTGAATGCCACGAAAAAGTGCTTGCCCGGCATCAATGTATCATCAGGAATCGGTATCTGCACAGTTTCCCAATCGGAAGTAACAAGCGGGTTTGCATCGAATTCCAATAGCGACGACATGCCGTAGCAGGGTGACTCGGAGAATGCAAGGCCGCAGAGATTCCCTTCTTCTCCAATAAAGCAATCGGAAATAAGCGGCCTCATGCACCAGTCGGGTGCCACCGCGCTGTCCGGCGCTTCGGGATTATCGGCAAGGTTGATCATCCCGTCAGTGGCATGATAAATATAGTGCGGATCATCGGATGGCACTTCGGTGGCCACGCAGGGATCGAAGTCAAGAATAATCTCGCCGCCGCCGGAGGGTTCCCCGCCGCCGCCGCCGTCATCGACGTTGCCGAAGAAGAAATCAACAAGGTTCTGGCCATTGCCATCACCATTATCGTAATCAGCACTGGCTGTCAGTTCAACATCGCCTTCAAGAACAAATTCGCCGCCGCTGCAATCTATACCCGAGATTGTCCAATATTCTGCCGATTGAGGATCGACTGTCTTGGTCAGGATATTCGGGATGCAAGCATCACCGTTCACTTTCAAATTTAAGAGCTTAATATAGGAATTCGGGCTGTTTTGATTCAGCTTGTTGATTTGTATCACGATAGTATTGATTGTTGTAATATCGGGTGTATAATCAATTATTACAGTTCGCGTACCTGCCGCGTTATTTATTGTTATTTCCATGTAGTTGTAAGAACCTGATGTGTAGCATCTGATCTTGAAATGATTTAGAGAAGCAGTCCCGTAAGACCATTGCAAATCATTAGCAGAACCATCCCCGGGCACCATATGATTATAATCGTTTGTCCCGATTACTTCCCTATCGCCATCATTACTGGGTTTATTCATAAAAGAACAAAATCTTGCACCACCGGCATTTGTTTCCGGCGTGGTTGCAGTGGTGGATGGGCCGGTCAGCACCGGAATATTATCTGCTTTTAGCTCGCCGCACGTGACGAATGCCGCAAGAGCCGCAAGTAGTACATATATTCTTTTCATAACGCTCCTTCAGATTTGAGCTGAAACAATTACATTCCTGATCGTAAATCGCATGGCAGCGAGAGCCAATCGTGTCCGCACTGCTATTTGCAGGGTAAAGTGTAAGCTTCCATATCTTTGTTTTGAACCATATATTTAACCTCCTTCAGCATTTTTTGGTCACTAATATTGAAATTCAAAAGTATATCATGTGTATATGTTTGTAAATACCTGCTTCCACGGAAATTATAAATATACCGACCAATACTTAATCGGGTCAGTATTACTACGGGAGTCAGCAGGGCGGGAAAATTTCGCTTTCCACATTTCTTCACTGCTGAAGGACTCTGCAGCGGCGCCGGCCCCTGTATTGTGCCGGGAAGCTTATTTTTTTGGATTAAAGCCCAAATAAGTATAATTTTGTAACTTATAGGTTTATTTAACTTATTTATTTGCCACAGCATCAATCTTAGGAGATGAAGATGTCATTCGTACCTAATACCGAAGAAGAAAAAGCCAGGATGCTTGATAGAATCGGCGCTAAGAATTTCGAAGAACTTATTGACAATATTCCATCCGAAATCCGTTTCAAGGGCAATCTCGACCTGCCTAAGAAATTGTCGGAATATGAAGTTGTATCACTTCTGAAAAAATACGCGGGCAAGAATATTACCGCCGACACTCATACATGCTTTATGGGCGGCGGCGCCTACGACAGGTTTATTCCTGCCATAGTCGGAGCAGTGCTTGAAAGCCCCGAATTCAAAACCGCCTACACACCCTATCAGGCAGAAGTTTCGCAAGGCACGCTGCAGGCCATGTATGAATTCCAGTCCATGATCTGCGCGCTCACCGGAATGGACATGGCCAACGCTTCAATGTATGACGGCGGCACTGCTCTTGCCGAAGCCTGCATGATGGCAAGTGCCTACACCAAAAAGAAAAAAATCCTTGTTGCCGGCACTATCAGCCCATTCTACAGAAAAGTGATGGACACCGTCACCGCCGGCCGCGGGCTTGAATATAAAGAATTTGTTGCAGCAGACGGCACTTGCGACCTCGAGGCACTTCGCGCTGCCATCGACGACAAGACTGCAGCCGTTGTAGTGCAGCACCCCAATGCTTACGGCACACTTGAAGAAGTAATTGACATAGAGAAAGTTGCCCACTCGGTGAAGGCTCTATATATCGTGGCCGTTGACCCGGTTTCACTCGGCTTGCTCGAAGCGCCGGCCCTCTATAATGCCGACGTCGTGGTCGGCGAAGGCCAGCCTCTCGGCATCCCGATGAGCTTCGGAGGCCCCTACCTCGGCCTTTTTGCCTGCAAGAAAGACTTCGTACGCTTCATCCCCGGCCGTATTTGCGGCATCACCGAGGACGATGAACACAACCGCGGGTTCGTGCTCACGCTCCAGACACGCGAGCAGCACATCAAACGCGAGAAAGCTGCTTCGAACATCTGCTCCAACGAGGGGCTCTGCATGCTTGCCGCCACCGTTTACATGGAATCAATGGGCAGAGAAGGCATCAAGGAAGTTGCCGCACAGTCCTTCCATCGTGCTCACTATTGCGCCGCGCAGATAAGCAGTATCCCCGGGTTCAAACTTGCCAGCGACAAGCCGTTCTTCTGCGAGTTCCTGGTGGAAACACCCGTTCCCGCTAAAGATATCATCGCCGCCGGCCAGAAGCAGGGATTCCTGCCCGGCATCGATGCATCTACGTTCACCGGCAAGAAGGAAGGCTTGCTCGTAGCCGTCACCGAAAAGCGCTCCAAAGAAGAAATCGACGCGTTTGTTGAATTCCTGAAACAATTCGCAAAATAGGGATGAAACTCTCCTTTTTTAATCGATTGAGCGAAGACTCAAAATTCAGACGCCGGTTCACTGCCGGCGTCCTGTCTTTATTTATGCTTATTTTTCTCGTTTTTTCCGACCACGGCATACTGAAGAGAATTAAGCTTGAAGTAGATAATCACAGTCTGCAGGAAAGCATCAACGAACAAAAAAGAGTGAATGATTCGCTTGGCAACAGAATCAGGGCACTGCAGGAAGACACGCTCGAGATAGAAAAAATCGCGAGAGAAAAATACGGGATGGTAAAACCGGGCGAAACAGTGATACTCGTGCCCGTAAGCAAGCAGAATGTAGAAGAATAAACAACCGGCGGTTTTTATGTGGCTTGGTATTGATGTCGGAGGAACAAATCTTAAGTCGGCCGTGATAGATGCCGATTGTGGCATCGTCCACCAGAGCACGGTCAAGACCGAGGCATGGCGCGGCTTTGATGAAGTATTCAACACCATCTGCAAGACCATAAATTTTTATCTTTCCCGCTTTCCCGATACTACCTCCATCGGGATCGGGATTCCCGGCGTCGTCACGGATGATGGTGTCGTCATCGTGGCTCCCAATCTCACGGGCTGGAACGACCGCCGCGTGCTGGATCACCTCAGGGCTAAGTATTCCCTGCCTGTATTCATTGACAACGACGCCAACGTTGCAGCCTACGCGGAACTGAAGGAAGGCAACGGCAAGGAGCTGAGAGATTTTATTTACGTTTCGCTTGGCACAGGCGTGGGCGGCACGATTGTTTCCGATGGGAAAATCTTTCGTGGCGCGAGATCGGGCGCGGGAGAAATCGGCCACCTGATTATATCCTGCCGCGACACAGCGGGTTCCGGTTCTTTCCGGAGCGGCACTCTCGAGGAGTTTCTCGGCAAGGATGCAATTCTGTCTCTTGCAAGAGAGAAAATTGCTCTTTATCCTGCTTCGGCACTGAGAAACCTTGAGCGGATGAACGTCGAACATATCTCGATCGCGGCCGTTCACGGCGATCAGGCTGCCAACGAGTGCATGGCCGAATGCGGGTACTATCTCGGCATCGGGCTTGCCTCGGCCATGAATTTACTGGACATTCCCAATGTCATCATGGGCGGGGGCATTTCTCTTGTTGCCGGAAAGATGTTCGAGTCTGCAGTCGAAACCATAAAAGCACGTTCGCTGCCCTCAATTTCATCGAGATTCAATTTCAAGAAAGCTAAATTCAGCAAGAATGCCGGCGTCATCGGCGCGGCACTTCTTGGCAGGTATTCCTCGTGAAAGCGGGTAAATATCCTTTTATTCGTTAATACTTTAATATAAGGAGATACTATATGAAAGAAATAATTCGTTCAGAGAATGCCCCGGCTCCGATCGGGCCATATTCACAAGCCATAAAAGCTGAAGGCAGCTTTATTTTCGTTTCCGGCCAGATCCCTTTCAAGGCTGACGGCACGCTCGCGGGTGAAGATATCGTATCACAGACACACCAATCGATCAAGAACATCGCGGCCATACTCGAGGACGCGGGCGCCTCGCTCGACGACGTGGTGAAAACAACCGTTCTGCTGAAGGATATGAATGATTTCGGCACGATGAACGAGGTGTATAATCACTATTTCAGCAAGAGCGTGCCGGCTCGTGCGGCATTCCAGGTGGCAAGGCTGCCGAAAGATGTTTTGGTTGAAATCGAAGCAATCGCCGTTGTTAAATAACATTGAATAAAAAAAAGCCCCGCTGTTTTATCTAACGGGGCTTTTGTCGATCAATTTGGAAACATGATGAATTTCAGGCAGCTTTTTCGAAATATTATTCTCTCGGGCCTGCTGGTATTCGTGCCATTATCAGGCGTAAATTCAACCGCCGCAGACAGCTCTTCAGCTGCAAAGCCGCTGATGGCAAAGCGGCCGGCGGCCACTGCCCCTGACTCTGCCGCGGGAGATACAACTCTGCGGCACGACCCCGCCAAAACGCCGATGGGTGCCGTCTGGCGCTCACTCGTTCTTCCGGGATGGGGGCAGCTTTACAATCACAGTTACTGGAAAGCTCCGCTGTTCATTGGCGGTGCGGGCACACTTGCTTATTTCATCGTGGATAACCACAATAAATTTGCTTCATACCGCGACAAGCTGGAACAGAAAAAATTTGCCACGCCCCTCGACTCGCTCATTCTCCGGAACAACCGTGAATACTACCGCGACAATAGGGATCAATGCGGATTCTGGCTGCTCGGGGTTTACATACTCTCGGCCGTGGACGCATACGTCGTACACTCTTTCAGACGTGTGCTTTTCCGATC
>CAZIHB010000001.1:6347-24017 GCA_964538535.1 uncultured Hyphomicrobiales bacterium
GTCGGGGCTCATCTTTATGATTTCAGCGTCGATGAAAAACTTTCTTTCAATTTCGGCCCGTCCGGTGATGGCGGTGTGTTTATCAATTGCTCGCTTATCTTGAAATAAAGCCGGCGGGCAATTCTAATCAAAATTTTTAATTCTGACGACAACCACCGTCAGATCATCGAATTGCTCCAGATTCCTGGCAAACACTTTCACTTCGTCCACGATCAGATTCCTCAGCTGCTCCGCGCTCATGCCATTGTTTTTCATTATCAGCTGCATCAGCCTGTACTCACCGAATTCCTCGTTTACCATGTTGCGGGCCTCGAGCACGCCGTCGGTGACGAAGACGAACAGATCCCCCGGCCTGTATTCCATTTCCACCTGTTGGAGTGTGTTGCTGAACAGTTCTCCCTTGCTTACCCCGAGGACTATGCCCTTTGGCACTATTCTTTCAATTACTTTTGCGGAGCTCTTGTAATAATAAAGAGGCAGGTGCCCGGCACGCGAAAGCGACATGGAGCGGGTTTTGGTATTGAATCTCGCGCATATCACGGTGATGAACGAACTCTTTTCAATATATTTATATAACACGGCATTCGTCTTGGTGAGGAGCTCGCCGGGCCCGTAAACAAACTCGTTAAGCGTGCGCATGATGCCCTGCGCTTTCGACATGTAGAGCGCCGCGGAAGTCCCCTTGCCGCTCACGTCTCCCACCACTACCGTTATTTCGCCTGCCACGCCGTTCAGGTAATCATAAAAATCTCCGCCAACTTCCATGGCGGGATGCGACATCCCCGCTATATCCAGGCCGTCGAGCACGGGAGTTTTGCACGGCAGCGAGGCAAGCTGTATTTTGCGGGCTATTCCCAGCTCGTGCTTGATTCTCTCCTGCTCCGCGAGATCTTCATAGAGGAAGCCGTTCTCGATGGCAACTCCCGCCTGAAGTGTCAGGGATGACAGGAAATCGAAATCCTCGTTGTTATAAGCGGCCTCCGAGAGCTTTTCTCCGATCAGAATTATCCCGACGTAGTTGCCCTTAGATTTTATCGGAAGCAAAAAGCGGAACCTGCACTCGTGATATACAGTCTTGAACTCATCAGGAAGATAGTCAATCCGCACAACGCCCGTGAACTGCTTCACGGATTCGAGCAGCTCGGCCACAGAAAGAGTGGTGAACTCCTCGAGCCCGTCGCTTTTCAGGCCGTAGTAGTGCTGAGCAAACACCCCGTCTTTGAATACTACCACGCCAACCCGTTTGATCTTCAGCATCAGCGCAAGGTGCTCCACGAGCCCCTCGCACAGCTCGCTTATGCTGAGCTTGCTCGCGAGCATTTCGTTTATGTCGGCTGCCGCGTTTTTAAAATCATATTTAACTCTGAAATACTTCTTATCAAGGGATTCAAGCCCTTTTCTGCCAAGCTTCAGCAGGAAGAAACCCGCCAGAAATGACAGGAACACCACGATGATCTTGTCATATACTTCTTGATAATAGTGCGAGAGCGGGCGGTCGAGTATCTCGACAGAAGTGCCAGTGAACACGATGTTCGGCAGCTCTATGCTGATTCCTGTGAAAAACACGAGGGCAGAAATAAACACCAGCACTATCAGCCCTTTCCAGAGAGCTGACAGCACAACGTACTGAGTGTTGCGTTTCATTCGCAGATCAATATCGAGCAGCCTGTAGCGCCCTATCGTGTATAGGTAGGCCAGTGGGATGAGTGCCGAAAATACTATGGAATACTGCTCGAAACGCCAGTAGTTAAGCCGGCTCATGACGGAGATCGAGATGATTACGATCAGGTTGAGCGTAAGAGCATAATACACAGGCCTGCTTAGCCTTCTTTCCTCCTTGTTCACCGTCTTCCTGAACCTGAGCAGCAGGAAAACAACGTAGAGCAGAGTGATGCCGAACAAGATCAAATTGGCCGAGACGACAAAGTAATTCGGCATCCGGTCGAAAAATATCCAGTAAATAATATATGCGAAAAACGCGCTGCCCACGACGTAGGGCGAAATTATGTACCATTTATTCCGGAGCCTTTCGGGGTGCTCCTTCGGGAAATAAAAACTGCTGTGAATGAAGGCTGATGTGCCATAAACAGCTGCACCGAACGTGAGAAGCATCCGGCTTATTGCATACACGGCAGAAACACTTGCGCTCATGGAGCAGGCAACCAGGAACCCGACCAGTATCAGCGCCAGGGAAATCAGCCTTGCAGCCTTCAGCCGCGGCCGCTTCAGCCCGATGAAGAATCCGGTGGCAAAGTAGATCATGCCCGATAAAAATATGGCCAGCAGGGATAATTTTATTCCGAACCTTGCCAGAACCACTTTTACCTTGAATATATCGTTGTCGCGCCTTATGCCGTAGAAAATATCTTCAGAAGTGCCCAGAGAGCGCATGAGGCTGTCGGCCTCCATGGCATTTTTAAACTTGTGGCCGTTGATGCTCACTATAAAATCGCCGGGTTTGATCCCCGCCCTGTCCGATGCTCCTCCTTTCTCGGTGTTAATCACAAGCACGGCAGATTGCAGGTAATCCAGCTTATCAAGGTCAAAGCTGTCCTTAGGAATTTCAAATTCAAGCGTGTTGTCCCTCTTGAAGCTGGCAACTTTGATTTTCAGCATATTGCCGGGCGAATCGTCTATCAGCTTGAAAAGCGGCTCGTCCCAGATGCCTTTGTTGTTAATTTCCAGGAGGAAATCGGAAACAAGTATGGAATCGGCAGGAAATTTCCCGGGCAGATTTTTCTCTTCGTTTATCAGGCGCGCGGGAATGTTCCTCGTGAATATCATTTTCGAGGGAGGATTGGTAAATTGATTCTCGTCGGTGAATGATGATACGGTAAGATAAAAGTTATAGATGGAAAACAGCAGCAAGCATATGCCCGCCACGAGCAATGCCGTTCTGAAAATTGATGATCTGCCGTCAAACACCGACATCTTGCTGCCATGATTAAATTTAACATATCCCGCGCCGCAAGGCTCGGTTCCATGCTAATTACGTATGCAAATTACCAAAAGTTACAGATATTCAACTACAATTTTATTATTCGAGCCGCCCGTGCCTTGTGCATTCCGAACCTGCCGCAGAATATCATTGTTTGATTGAACGCGATGCTCCCGCCCGCTTCCCGGAGAGTGGTACTTGAGTGGATCATGCAGCGTTATATGAAAAGCAGCTGCACGTATCAAAACGATACATAGCAGCTGCTTCCGATTATTTGAGTGATGCTTGTGGCTTATCTTCTCGGGCCGCGGTCCCTGTCGCGGTCGCGGTCTCTGTCACGGTCGCGATCCCTGTCGCGGTCCCTTCCGCCATCGCGCCTCGGCCCCCTGGGCGAACCTGAGAACGGCCTTCTCTCTTCTTCTTCGGGAAGCCCCTCGGGCCTCTCGATGAGAGCTTTCTTGCTCAGCCTGTACTTACCGTCGCGCGTGACTTCAAGCAGCTTCACCTGTATCTTCTCCCCTACTGTAAGCAGCTCGGAGAGATCAGTGGTTATCTTTTCGTGCTGAATCTGCGACAAGTGCAGCAGCCCCTGCGTCTTGGGCAGGAATTCCACAAATGCGCCAAGCCCTTCGCGAATTTCCTTCACCGTGCCGGTGTAGGTTTCGCCTTCTTTCGGCTTCTGCGTCAGCGAGCGGATGATCTTGATGGCCTCGTCGCTCTGCTCCTTGCTCGTAGCGGCAACCATGATCGTGCCGTCATCCTCGATATTGATTTCAGTGTTCGTATCTTTCGTGATCCCGCGGATGGTTTCGCCGCCGGGCCCGATAACCGCTCCGATAAATTCAACGGGTATCTGGATTGAAGTAAATCTCGGAGCAAATGCCGAAATATCATCCTTCGGCTGACTGATCACTTCATTCATGATGCCGAGTATATGATATCTTCCTTTCTTGGCCTGCTCGAGTGCCTCGCGCATGATATCGATTGACAGCCCCTCGATCTTTATATCCATCTGGCAGGCTGTGATGCCGTCATATGTGCCGGTCACCTTGAAATCCATGTCGCCGAGGTGGTCTTCGTCGCCGAGGATGTCGCTCAGCACGGCCACGTCATCTTCTTCCTTGATCAGGCCCATCGCTATGCCGGCCACGGGCTTCTTCATCGGCACGCCCGCGTCAAAAAGCGCGAGGCTGCCGGCGCATACCGTCGCCATGGATGATGAGCCGTTCGATTCGAGAATATCCGAAACGATGCGTATTGTATATGGGAAATCCGTCTGCTCGGGAAGCATCTCTTTAAGAGCGCGCCATGCAAGGTGCCCGTGTCCTACTTCCCTTCTGCTGACGCCCATCCTGCCCGTTTCGCCCGTGCAGAACGGCGGGAAATTATAGTGCAGCATGAACCTCTCGGTGTACATGGGGGCAAGCCCGTCGATCATCTGCTCATCGCGGTTCGTGCCGAGAGTGACCGTTGAAAGGCTCTGGGTTTCGCCGCGAGTGAAGAGGGATGATCCGTGAGTGCGCGGCAGCAGGCCGGTTTCGCATGTGATCGGGCGGATCTGGTCAGTTCTTCTGCCATCGAGCCTGATCCTGTCCTTCGTGATCATCGCGCGCATCTCTTTCTTCTCGAGAGAATTCACTATTTCGGCAGTGTATTTTTCTATTTTCTCGGCATATTCCTCGTTCTCGCCATATACTTCCTGCATTTTGGCAAGTGCCTTTTCAAACAGGCTTTCCCTCGAGGCCTGCCGTTCCTTTTTCGTTGTAATCGTGTGGACGAACGTCTTCAGCTCGTCATATATCTCGCTTCTGATGAGTTCCGTCATCTCGTCGGGAATGGTTTGTTCCGTGAACTCACGTTTCTCGACCGTGAGGAGCGCGAGCAGATCCATCTGCAGCTTGTTCAGCTCTTTGATCTTGCTGTGGCCGAACTCGAGAGCCTCAAGGAAGTCTTCTTCCGAGATCTCCTTGCACTCGCCTTCAACCATCGTGATAGCGGCATCAGTTCCGCCGATCGTCATGTCAATGTCGCATTCCTTTAATTCCTCGGCTGAAGGATTTACAATCAGCTCCCCGTTCATCCTGCCCACTCTCACTTCCGAAATCGGGCCGTGGAAAGGCACGTCCGAGATCAAAAGGGCTGCGGAAGCGCCGACAGCCGCGAGCGTGTCCGGATTAACATCGGGATCGGCCGAGAACACCGTCGCGATAATCTGGGTCTCGTATCTCCACGTCTTTGGGATCATCGGGCGGATTGGCCTGTCGATAAGCCTGGCGCAAAGAATTTCTTTGTCCGAGGGGCGTCCTTCTCTTTTCAGAAAACCACCGGGAATCTTGCCTGCCGAGGCAATCTTTTCCCTGTATTCCACCTGTAGTGGAAGGAAATCTATTTCAGGCCTCTGAGTGTTAGCAGCAACAGCAGTGACAAGCACCATGGTATCGTTGCATTTCACCATCACGGCGCCGCTCGCGAATTTAGCGAACCTGCCGGTTTCGAGTGAGTACTCTTTGCCATCAAAATTAATTTCTACTTTTTGCATAGCCATAATAAGCTTCTCAAGAATTGATATTTTACATATTTAGCATAAATAAGACATCCGGCGCACCGATAAAATCCGCAGCCGGTCCAGAAGATAAAAGTAAAACGGCGTTGAAAAACGCCGTTTTTCCATAAAGCTACTTGCGCAAAGATAATGCACTGATAATCGCGCGATAACGATCTATGTGTGTCTTTGCCAAATAATCCAGCAGTTTTCTGCGCTTGCTGACAAGCTTGATCAAACCGCGGCGGCTGTGATTATCTTTCTTGTGCTTCTCCAGATGGGCCGTTAAATCAATGATGCGTGACGTCAACAAGGCAACCTGAACTTCAGTCTTGCCGGCATCGTTTGCCGTTTCGCCGTATTTCTTGACTAGTTCGGCTTTCTGTTCTTTTGAAACCATTTGGCTCGCTCCAGTTATCATATTATTTCATTCTATACGAAATTCGAAAATACAAAATATTTCCTAATTTCAAAAATTATCTATTATCTCTAAACACTTAATTTTATCCACATTTATTTGCCGTATCAATTCGTCGGCGCCTGAAAACTTCTTTTCGGCCCTGATATAGCGCGTAAAATTCACCTTTATGCTCTTTTCATAGAGGTCTTCATCGAACTCAAAGAAATTCACTTCGAGGGTCGGGGCCGTGTCTGACGTTAATGTCGGCCTTGTTCCTATATTGGCCATGCCGAATATCTTCTCCCCTTCCATCTCGGACGAAACCAGGTAAACCCCGTTGCCGGGCATCAGTTTGTATTTGTCCGGCGGCTTAACGTTGGCCGTCGGGAATCCGATATCCGAGCCTACGCCCCTTCCGTGAACAACCTTGCCGCTGACGAAGTATTCATAGCCGAGCATTTCATTGGCAAGTGCCAGATTTCTTTCCTCGAGCGCGTGGCGGATCTTGGTGCTTGATATTACCATGCCGGCATCGCTGAAGGGCTCGATCCTCTCTATTCCGAAGCCGAGAGTGGCCGAAAGGCCGTCGAGCAGCGAGGAGTTACCCTCGCGGTTCTTCCCGAAACTATGATCGTAGCCTATCATCATCTTTTTCATGCCGACGCGGCCATGCAGCCAGTCGCGGACAAATTCATCCGGCGGCAGCTGCGAGAATTCATAGCTGAACGGCACCACGAGCACGTCATCTATTCCGAATTCTTCAAACAGGGCGAGTCTTTCGCCTATATTCGTAAGCAGCCTGATCGGCGGCCTGTCGGGCTTGCCGAGTATAATCTGCGGATGAGGGTCAAAAGTAATCACGAGGCTTCTCAGCCCATCAGAGGCGGCAGTTTCCTTAAGCATGGAAAGCACGTGCCTGTGCCCGCGATGCACGCCGTCGAATGTTCCGATTGTGAGCGCTGTTGCCGGGGAATAAACCACTTCATCGAAAGAATAATATACCTGCATGGCTGCTCAACTCGATTTTTCGATATTCAACAATCTGACGGCCTCGCAGAGATCCTGCACTCGCAGGGCTTCTTCCGCGGCGTGGCAGCCGATGCCTTCCCGGCGAAGGTCTGCAAGATATGCCCCCGTGCCAAGCTCTTTGCCTATATCGCGTGCGAGAGACCTGATATAGGTACCTTTTGAGCAATGCACGTCAATGATTACAAACGGCAGCTTTATCTCTTTAATGGCAATATCATAAATCTCTATCTGTCTCGGCTGTACTTCCACCTCGATGTTCTTCCTGGCCAGCTCGTAAAGCCGGCGGCCGTTCACCTTGCGTGCCGAGTACATCGGCGGCATCTGAGATATCGGCCCCTTGAACAGCTTCACGGCGCTTTCGATTCGAGCGGAATCAACACCGGAAATATCAGTTATTTCCTCTTCCTCGCCTTCTGCATCGAGTGTTTTGGTTGTGGCACCGAGCTTCAGTGTGGCTGAATACTTTTTTGACTGGGCCTGGTAGTTGTCGATTTGCTTTGTTGCCTTGCCGCAGGCAACGATAAGAAGCCCGGTGGCGAGAGGGTCAAGTGTGCCGGCATGTCCGATTTTTTTAATTTTCAGAGCGCCTCTCAGCTTGCCGACGACATCAAATGAGGTCCATTCTTTGTCCTTGTCGATAAGCACCACGCCGCCGGCGCCTTCTCGAGCCTCGCCAAGCCAGTGGGCCAATTCGTCGATATTATTTTTCGTGAGCAGCATCTCGGTTATTCTTCCGGTTCCTCGCTTTCGCTTGCTGATGATGGAGGAACTGAATCAAGCAGCTTCTGAATTCTTTCCATCTGGTCAAGCGTGTCGTCGATGAAAAACTTTAGGTCAGGCGTCAGCCTTAGCCTTACTTCCCTTCCGACGATATGCCTCAGCTCGCCCTTCTTTCTGTCCAGGGCACTGATAAGCGCGGCCGGCGGCACCTTGCCGCCGAAGACGCTTATATATACCTTCGCGTTCTGCAGGTCGGCGCTCACCCTGACGCTCGTCAGGGTCACCATGCCGGCTGATATTTCCCTGGCGATGTCCGTGACCGGGCCTGCCAGGCACCTTTTGATAACGCTTGCTACTCTTTCAATTCTTACTGACATTATTATCCCGGGTGATTACTTGAACCTTCTTCTTACTTCTACCAATTTGAACCCTTCGATGTAATCGCCCTCGTTCACGTCGTTGAACCCCTCGAGCTGAATTCCGCATTCATAGCCCGTATCAACCTCTTTCACGTCGTCTTTCCCGCGTTTCAGCGAGTGAATCGAGCCCTCGAACACTGTGAGCCCGTCGCGAAGCACCCTCACTTTGTCGTTCCTCGTGATCTTGCCATTCAGAACGTAGCACCCGGCAATTGAGCCGAGCCGGCTGATGCGGAACACTTTCCTGATCTCGACCGTCGAGGTGATCTCTTCCTTGTAATCAGGCGTGAGCATACCCTCGAGAGCAAGCTGGATCTCGTTGATGCAGTCGTAAATGATGTTATAATTTCTGATGTCGATTTTTTCGCTGTCGGCAAGCTTCCGAGCCTTAACCGTCGGTGTGACGCAGAAGCCGATGACAACCGCGCTCGATGCCGCCGCGAGCATGACGTCTGTTTCCGTGATCGGGCCGACTCCTTTGTGGAGGATGTTCACGCGGACTTCTTCCCTCGAGAGCTTCTGCAGCGAGTCGCCTATGGCTTCCACCGAGCCCGAGACGTCGCCCTTGATGATCAGGTTCAGATCCTTCACGCCGCCCATCTGAATCTGGGCCGAAATCTCGTCGAGCGTGACGTGGTGAACCTGCCTGAGTTCCTGCTCGCGTCTCAGCTGGCGCCTTTCAGTCGCGATCTGCCTGGCCTCGGTCTCGCTATCGACAATTACGAACGTGTCGCCTGCTTCGGGCAGGCCGTCATAGCCAATCACCCTGACAGGTGATGACGGGCCGGCGGATTCCACCTTGTTGCCCCTCTCGTCGAGCAAGGCCCTGACCTTGCCGAAATGCGCGCCCGAAACGAACGGGTCGCCCACGTGCAGTGTTCCTTTCTGAACGATTATTGTCGCCACCGAACCAAGCCCCTTGCTCATGTTCGCTTCCACCACCACGCCCCTGGCGTTCCTGTCGGGATTTGCTTTCAGATCGAGCAGCTCAGCTTCGAGAAGGATTTTCTCGAGCAGGACTTCCACGTTCAGGCCATGCTTGGCTGAAATCTCGGCAGACTGGTTCTTTCCGCCCCAATCCTCAACGAGTATCTGGTGATCGGTCAATTGCTGCTTGATCCTGTCCGGGTTGGCATCGGGCTTGTCAATTTTATTGATTGCCACAACGATCGGCACGTTGGCGGCACGCGCGTGGCTGATAGCTTCGATCGTCTGGGGCATCACGCTGTCATCCGCCGCCACTACGAGCACGACTATGTCAGTGACCTGGGCACCCCTGGCACGCATGGCGGTGAACGCCTCGTGGCCCGGAGTGTCGAGGAAGGTGATTGATTTGCCTGATGGCAGCTTCACCTGGTAAGCACCTATATGCTGGGTGATGCCGCCGGCCTCGCCTGCCACAACGTTCGATTTGCGTATAAAGTCGAGAAGCGATGTCTTGCCGTGGTCAACATGCCCCATGATCGTAACGATCGGCGAACGGGGAAGCAGATATTCATCTTCTTCTTCCTCTTCCTCAATTTTCGTTATCTCGTCATCATCGACAAATTCTGCTTCAAAGCCGTAATCGTCAGCAATGAGCGTGATCGTGTCTTTATCAAGGCGCTGGTTGATGGTCACCATCAGGCCCAGCTGCATGCACTTGACGATAATCTCGTTCGCGGGAATCCCCATAATGTTGGCAAGATCGCTCGTCGTAACGAACTCGGTAAGCATCAGGCGGCTGGCGTCGCGCAATTTCTCTTCCTGAATCCTTGTTTCCTTTTCCTCGCGCTCAAGTTTTTTCTTCTGGCGTATCTTGGCCCTTGAAGTGCCCGCGTGGGTGCCCTCCATTCCAATGAGCGTTGCGCGGATGGCCTTGTCAACCTCTTCCTCGGTGATCATCTCACGGATGGATTTTTTCTTTTTCTTGCGCTTCTTTTCTTCCGCGCGTTCCGCACCGCTGGCGCCGGGCTTTGCCTTAACGCCGAATTTTCCGCCCTCTTTCGGCCTTTCAGCAGCAGGCGCCGGTGCCTCCGCTTCTTTGCCTTTCTTGCGTTTCTTCAGGCCCTTTGTTTTTATTTTGATAGCTTCCTCGTCCTCCTCGACGGTCTTGACTTTCTTTTTGGGCTTAGCTTTCTCTTTTTTCAGCTTTTCAGGTTCAATATTAATTTTTCCGACTATTGTGAGGCCCCTAAGCTGAGGTGTCTCGCCGGGGACTACTTCTATAAGCTTTTTACGTTTCTTGGCTTTTTTTATTTCCTCGAAATATTCGCGCTCTGTTGCCGCCTTGTCTTCAACCTGCGGAATCAGCGGCTCGTCGATGAACATATTTTCCTCGATCCCGGGAAGCTCGGCAGACTTAGCGGCACTTTCAGCCCTTGGGCTGATCACGATTTCAATTTCTTCCTGCTCCGCCGGCTCAACTTTTTCCTGGGCTGCCGGCCGCGGCTTGTGCGGTTTCGCCTTTGCCGTTTCGGCCGCTGCAATCTCTTTCTGCTGCGGCTGAGCTTCCGGAAGCGGTTCGGCCGCGCGAACGGCTTCTTCGGTGCGGGCTTCTTCAAGAGGCTCGAGAGGTTTGGCGGCTTCCCCGGCGGGCTTATCCCCGGCGGGACGGGCTTCCGCTGCGCGGCGGGGCGTCTCGGGCGGCAAGGTTACTTCGGCTGCCGCCTCGTGAGGTGCTGCCTCGTGAGGTGCTGCCTCGTGAGGTGCTTCCCCGGCAACAACCGGTGCTTCCGCGGTTTTCTCCGCGGCTGCCGGTTTCTCTGCTGCTTCATGCATGCTCGCGGGTTCGGCGAAATTCAGCTCTTCCTGCTTCGCCTTGTCTTTCATATCGGCTGTCTTGCGTATATCTTTGTGCTTCTGGATTTTCTCGCGTTGCTTCTCAGCAGCTATCCTTTCTTTCTTGAACTTTTCCAGAACGGCATTATACATATCTTCGTCCAGGGAAGCCGTCGGTTTGTTCTCGATATCAAAATCCTTTGATTGCAAAAACTCCACAATCGCATCTTTGCCGATGTTTATTTCCGATGCTATTTTAAACAGCATTATTTTTTTCTTGCCAGCCATAAGCCTCAAATCGTTATTCTTCAACTTCTTTCTTTTTGAATTATTAAGTCGGCCCATTCAAAGCCGAGCCGTCAGACCTCAGCGTTCCTGATTCTTTCCAATATCCTTTCAGATTCTTCTTCTTCGAATTCTTTGAGAATTATGCCCCGAATTTCAATTAACAAATCTTTTGTCAGGCCGGGCAAAGTAAGAAGGCGCTCGGGCGGAGTGTCAAGGAATTCGCGTGCCGTCTCGATGCCAAGCCCCTTGAAGGCTTCGTACATTTCGGCGCCGAGCTCTTCTTTGAACTCGCTCAGCTCGATGTCTTCACCGCCCTCTTTCACCAGACTGAGTGAATACCCCGTCAATTTGGATGCCAGGCGCACGTTCTGCCCGTTCTTGCCTATAGCAAGCGAGACCTGGTCGTCGGGCACTATCACGGTGGCGCTCCTTGTATCGTGCTGGATCGTTATATCCTTTACTTTCGCGGGGGAGAGCGACCGCATTATATATACTTCAGGCTCCTCGGAATATTCAATCAGATCGATGTTCTCGTTGTTCAGCTCGCGCACGATCGAGTGTATCCTGATACCTTTCATGCCCACGCAGGCTCCCACGGGGTCGATCCTGTCGTCGAACGACTGCACCGCCACCTTCGACCTCTCGCCGGGGTCGCGGGCTATGCCTTTGATTTGAATTATGCCGTCATAGATTTCCGGTATCTCTATCTCGAAGAGCCTCGCGAGAAACTCGTCGGATGCCCTCGACAGAATCACCTCGGGCTGGCCTCCGGCGCCGTTGCGCTTCACTTCCTTCAGAATAGTCTTGATTGCCTGATTTTTCTTGTACCTGTATGGCTCGTTCGGTATCTGCTCTTCCCTCGGCAGCCTCATCTCGACCTTGTTGTGAAGGATCAGAAGGTCGTTGCGGCGTATCTGGTAAATTTCACCGATTATTATTTCGCCGACTTTTGAAGCATACTCGTTGTATATATTATCTTTCTCGATCTCGCGTATCCTTTGGTTCAGGTTCTGCGCGGCAAGAGATATCAAGCGCCTGCCAAAACTCTCGGAGATGTTTTCAAGTGTGATCTCCTCGATGAAATCGTCGCCGATCTCGTATTTTTCATCGCTGTATTTCTGCGCTTCTTCAAGAGTGATCTGAAGATTCTCATCCTCGACGAATTCAACAATTTCGCGCAGAAGATAGATCTCGATGTCGCCCTTCTCCATATTCACGATAATCTCGAACCTCGCATCCTGACTATACTTTTTCTTTACAATCATCGAAAGAGTCTCTTCGACTATTCCCTGCAAAAGGTCCCGGTCGATGCTTTTATGCTTGGCCATTTCGGCAAAAGCCTCGATGATCATCTTCTTGTCGATTTTGTTCTTCACTTTGCGGCGAGCCATATTATCTAATCTATTTTTGTGAACAAAATTATTTTACTCTTTTAAACACTTTTTTATAAACCCAATATAAAAAAATGGGCTTTCAAGCCCATCTTTTTCACTCCACAAAAATAGCACTTTTAAACGTCTGATACAACAACGTTTTTTAATTTGCGGCATCTTTTTTCTTGCGCGAAATCCATTTTTTTCTGCCGTGATATGGATTATTCTGCCAATTTTGCAACATGGTTTTCGGCTTTTTTCGGCTCCATAAACTATGAAATTTTATAATTTCAAGGATTAAAAAGTATATGTTTAAAACTGATTATTATAACTGCGATGAGCTTTTTTCTCCCGAGGAACGCCTCGTGCGCGATACGGTCCGCGATTTTGTCGGCAATGCCGTCAATCCCGTGATCGAACAGCACTTTATGGACGGCACTTTCCCGCGCGGGCTCGTTCCCATGATGGCAGGGCTGGGCCTGTTCGGTGTCACCATTCCCGAGGAATACGGCGGGGCAGGTGCCAATTATACTACCTACGGCCTTGCAATGCAGGAGCTCGAGCGCGGGGACTCTGCCGTGAGGAGCTTTGCCTCGGTTCAGAACTCCCTCGTCATGTATCCTATATTCAGATACGCGTGCGAATCCATGAAAAAGCTCTGGCTGCCAAGGCTTGCCGCCGGCACTGCAATTGGCTGCTTCGGCCTCACCGAGCCTGATTTCGGCTCGAATCCCGGCGGGATGATTACCCGCGCCGAGCGGACTGCCGGCGGCACCTACCTTCTCAACGGCACAAAAATGTGGATCACGAACGGCTCAATCGCCGATGTGGCCATCGTGTGGGCCAAGCTTGATGATAAAGTCCGCGGTTTCATCGTCGAGACTAATTCAAAAGGATTCTCCGCGCCGGAGATCAGAAGCAAGCATTCCCTGCGAGCTTCCGTCACGTCCGAGCTGATTCTCGAGGATGTCGAGGTGCCGGAGGAGCAAATGCTTGACGTAAAGGGGCTGCGAGGGCCGCTTAGCTGCCTTGATAAGGCCCGCTTCGGCATCGCGTGGGGCGCGCTCGGCGCCGCCATGAGCGTCTATGAGTCCTCGCTCGACTACGCCGGCACAAGAATTCAGTTCGGCAGACCGATTTCCTCGTTTCAGCTCGTTCAGGAGAAGCTGGTGGGCATGCTCAGCGAGATAACTAAAGCGCAGCTGCTCGTGTGGCGGCTTGGCAGAATGGCAGACGATGGCAGCGCCACTCCCGCGCAGATTTCGCTCGCAAAGCGCAACAACGTGGCAATGGCACTCGAGGCTGCCAGGGTGGCACGAGACATTCACGGGGCAAACGGCATCAGCAGCGAGTATCCCGTCATGAGGCACGCCGCCAACCTTGAATCAGTGAAAACATACGAGGGCACACACGACATACACACCCTGATCATCGGGGCGGATATCACGGGCCACCCGGCCTTCATGTAGATTCCGGCTGCCTTTCATCGAATTTCGCGCAATCTGCTTCAATTGACTTCATGCCCGCGGCAACAATACCGTTCCGCGGGCTTTTTTTTATCCCGTGAAGTGGCAAGGTTTTCCCGATTTTCACTTCAATCGTATTTCGGAGATTGCGCGGGCATGCTGCCCACTGACCGATTATCGCGCTTATGCTCAATTATTCTGCATTATTATTTCTTTCCGCAGCGCGTTTTATTTTCAGCAGCATTTTTTTATGATGCAAAGCTTTAAGAGCGGACGGGCACAAATCCGATATTCGCTTATCATTTCCATTTTCTCATTTTTAATCAGGTAATTTTTGCCTCTGCAACTTTGCCGAAAATGCTCCGTAATCAGATTTATTATAATAGTTTACATGATTTATTCAATTTTCGGCCCGCGCAAGGAGCGCTTATGAAAAGAAATTTTATCCAAATTGCACTGCTTTCAGCCACACTGATCGGCATGGAACTAATCTGGACCAGATTATTTTCAGCCGAGTTCTTCTACACTTTCGCCTTCCTGATACTCTCGGCCGCCATCCTTGGCCTGGGCCTCGGGGCGCTTGCCCTCAGAATTTTTCCGTCGTTGAACAAGCATCGAAATGCATGGATCTATCTGACGCTCGCCGGGCTTATGACTCTCGCGTCGCCGCCACTCGTTTTTGCATTGAAAATCGATTTCTCGTTGCTTTTCTCGGACGCAACCCAGCCATTCAGGCTCGCGGGAGGGATTCTGCTGCTCAATTCCGCGTACTTCTTCGGAGGCATGGCCCTTGCACTCATGTTTCGTAACGATCACAAGGAGATGCCCCGTCTATACATGGCCGACCTGCTCGGCGCCGGGCTCGGGGGCGCGCTCGCGGTGCTCTTGATGAACCTGCTTCAAACTCCCGCCACCGCGGCTGTCTGCGCAGTCCCGGCACTGATTGCAGCGCTCATGGCTGCCCCTCGCAGGGCCCTCGCTCTGCCGGTGATTCTTATCGGGCTTTCGGCCGCGGCTGCGCCATTCGCGTATAAATATCTCCGGAACGACGTGAAAGACCGCGCTCCCGTCATATATACCCACTGGGACGCCTGCTCGAAAATAAAAATCTATCAATTCGACAAGGAAAACTGTGGAATCAACATCGACAACATTGCCAATACTCCTGTTTACAAATTCGACGGCAACTGGAATAAACCGGACTCGCTGAAATTTCAATTCGGAATTGATGTTGGCTATCTTATCAGGAAAGCACCCCGTTGCCGCTTCCTGTCACTCGGTTCCGGCGGCGGCACTGACGTGCTGCAGGCACTGCAGTACGGCGCGTCGGAAATTCATGCCGTCGAGGTCATCCCGCATATAAATTATCTTATGCAGCACGGGGCTCTTGCCTCCTATTCAGGCAGGATATACGACGACCCCCGCGTGAAAGTCGTGACGGAAGACGCGCGGGCCTATATACGCAGGTTTAATGACAAGTTCGATCTTATCTATTCTCTCAGCTCCAATTCCTGGGCTGCACTGGCCACGGGCGCTTTTGCTCTCGCGGAAAATTATATTTTCACCGAGGAAGCATTCTCTGATTACTGGCACGCGCTTTCAGCAAACGGCTACATGATGATGGAGCATCAGCTTTATATACCGAGGGTGGTTTCCGAATTGATGACTGCCTTGAAGAAGGAAGGCGTGGCAAGGCCCGAAAAGCATTTCGCTGTCTATAACCTGCCGTCTTTCCGCAGGAAAATGATACTCATCTCCAAGAAAGAGCTCGACACGGCCACGATAAACAATGCTTTCGGGCCGCTCGCATCCATGCCCGAGAAAAGCATTCACCTGCTATATCCGGCACCCGAAAAATTCAAAAGCAACCTGATCAACAGAATTGTCCGTGACTGCTGGCAGAGCTGTGCAGATTCCTCGGAGACAGATATTTCTCCCTGCACCGACAACCGCCCATTCATCGCGCAGCTCGGCCTGTGGAAGAACTTCACGCCCGCCGCTCTCAAGAAGCTCAGCCCATATGAATTCAAGGGATTCCCTGTTTCAAAGATGATGATCGTGATGATTCTCGCCCTCGTTACTATCATTGTCCTGCCGCTGAATATCATACCCTATATGAAAAAGGGGCCAAAGCTCGGGGCTTCAACTTTCCTCTATTTCTTCTCTATCGGCCTTGCATTCATGGCGGTTGAAGTGGTTCTTATGCAAAAATATGCCCTCCTGATCGGTTCGCCTGCCTACAGCATTACGGCCATACTCCTCACGCTTCTTATTTCCTCGGGCATAGGCAGCCGTTTTTCATGCAAAATAAGCGACTCCGGGGCTTTCCTTGGTATAGCAATCTGCATGATACTTGATATTTTTGCTTTTCCCGCGCTTTTCGGTATTCTCGGAGGGCTGCCTCTCGGGCTGAGGATAGCATCGGCCGCGATCATGATTGCCCCGCTCGGCTTCTTCATGGGGATGCCATTCCCGAAGGGAGCTCTCAAAGCAGGAGAATTGATCGACTGGGCTTTCGCTGTCAACGGGGCCGCGTCAGTTATGGGCTCCGCGCTCGTCGTGCTCGCGGCAATCAGTTTCGGCTTCACAATCCCGATGATCTGCGCCCTGGCCCTTTACTGCCTTGCATATATCATGCTCACGCTCGACGCCGCGGGCAGAAGTGCAATCGATTGAATTTCCTGAACCGCACAAACCTGAACAAGGCCGCCGGATTCCTCCGCGCGGCCTTGTTTTTTCCCTGATTCAAGTTGATATTTCTGTCTGTTATTTTTCCGGCATCTTTAGTTTGATCAGCGTTGTTTTGCCGTCTTCTTCTATCTTGGATTTCCCGTCCCACACCACAAATCTCAGCGGTTTGGGCAGCTCCGACTTAACTTTTTTGCCGTCCTTAACAAATGGTTTAAAAGTAATTTTACTCAGGCAGTCTTTGACTATCCGGAACAGGGCCGGATCATCATAATCAATGCTGCCATAGCCGATTATTTTCCCTCGATCACTGATTAACAGGTTAATTGTAACAGAAGTGCCATTCTTAAATTTCGATCCGCTTGGAAGCACGACATTCCTGACGATTTCTTCAAGAGGGAAATTCACGTAAGTCTCGGCCGTGTTCTGCCCGGAGGCAGACGGGATGTAGGGTTCTAAAGGACTTGCGTCGGAAAAATAATCGAAATTTTCGCTGAACTCACTTTCTGCCGTCATAGCCCTAAGCTGTATGCCGGGGGACGATTTGTAATCCATCCGTGCGGTCTCTCCGACTGCGTAGTCGCTCACTCCCTCCGGCATGGGCAGCGGCTGCTTTACGGTAACAACGGAATCGCCGACGTTCCTGACCGCGTAATCCACGGCCACGAAGGATGTATATTGAGTCAGGAGGTTATATTCCAGCCCTATGTCAGTGATTTGCTTCTTATAGTCCTGCCCCCTTCTCAGCCCGGCGTAGTCCGAAATCATCTGCAGCTTTTTCCTGGCCCAGAGGTACTTCAGCGCGCTGCTCGTGTCGGGCGTGCCGAATTTCAGCACGGGAATTTCCACACTGAGTTTTTGGTCGCCGCTGATGCCCGAGACATTAATGATCCCGCCTGCTTTGCCCCGATATTTGCCGTAAATAATCAGCGGCCTCTCTGCCAGCAGGTCCGGGTAACTCATCGGTTCCACGTCGTAAGTGTCGAACCCGTCAAATTCCACTTTTATGTTTGTCAGCACCGGTGCTTTCACGTAATCAGCGAACTT
>CAZIHB010000001.1:24052-26284 GCA_964538535.1 uncultured Hyphomicrobiales bacterium
TTCTTCCCAAGCTCCTCCCCTTCTGTGGGACTGTTTGCCATGAATGGTTCCGCCTGCCCGATGTGAGCGATGCCCTCAATCAAATGCCTGTTCACGCTCGTGCCGATGCCGAAAGCAAACATGTTGGCATTGCCGAGATTCTCGCGGATGAGATCGAACACCGAGCTTTCCACGTCAATAAATCCATCCGTCAGTATTACAAATGATGTTGACATATCTTTCTGCCGCGGCATGGAAAGTGCTTTTTTCAAGGCCGGGAGGATCTCCGTGCCGCCGCCGCCATGCTGCATATTGATCAAGGCCATCGCGCTGTCGATATTTTTCTTGTTCACGGGCAGCGAGCTGCCGGCAAGAGTTTTCGAATCGCCTGAAAACAGCATCAGGTTGAATCTGTCTTCACCGCTCATTCCGGAAAGCAGCTTATTCATTATCGCTTTTGAGATTGACAGCGGGTAGCCGCTCATCGAGCCCGAAACATCCACGATGAAGACGTACTCCCTCGGCGGCACCTGCTCGGGACTGACCCTCGCCGGCGGCTGCAGCATCAGCAGGAAATACTTTTCCCTGCCCTTCTCGGTCAGTATCAGCCCTGATTCGATCTTCTGCCCGCTCAGGGTGTAATTAAGCACGAAATCCCGATTTCCTGATTTTGCTTCCGATGGGTCCATTCTTACCAGGGCCTCGCGCTCATTTTCCTTCACTACGTTAATTTTATGGGTGGAAGAGGATATATCACCGAGCGGCACGCCAGTCATGAGTTGCACGCTTATATCAAAATCATAGAGCGGCTTCTCTTTTTCCCGTTGATACGGGTTATTTACGAATTTATCGTCGGCAGGAACTGCCGCCTCGGATTGGTTGGAGTAGCGCGGCCCAACGACCGTGGGATAAGCGAATGTATATACTTTATCCACCGGCTCCAGCAGCTCGGTGTATTTCATTTCCACCAATATCTCGTCGCCTGGCATCACATTTGCCACGTTCATCATGAATACGTTCGGCCGATCCTGTTCCAGAAGCGAAGCCGTTTTGCCTTCTTTTTTCGCCTGCTCGTAAATCTTTCTTGCATCTGCTTTTTCTTTGATCTCTGCCATCAGCAGTCTCTCACCGATCTTCATTGTCATGGCATAAACTGCCGCCCTCGTTGAGCCGGGGAAAACATAGACGGCTTCGATCGGCTTCTTTCCCTGGTTCTTGTACGTCTGGCGCACAGTCACATCCGCGATTACGCCCCTGATATTTACCTCGGCTTCCGTCTTCCGCAAGGGAAGGCAGTCAAGAGAGCTGTCGCCGCTCTGCACGTAAAAATATGGCGACAGGGTTTTGTCTTTTGCTTTTTCTGCCGAATAGGCATCCAATGAGAAAACAGCTGCAACGGAGAAAAATACTAATATCCAACATGCAATTCTCGTCATACCGCCCCCTTCCTTGTTTCGTTCTGTATTCGTATTTTTGCACTTGTATATAAGATTGAATAATAGGGGAAAAAGTTACACAATTTTGTTAATTTTATACACTTTTTTTTATGCTTATTTATTTTACTTATAAATTTGCAATGTACCACTGAAATAAATGGATTAAGATGAACGAGAAAATAAAGCAACAGTTCAAAATGAGGGACAAGGTGATAAGGGCCCTGACTATCGATGGGCATTTCCGTGTTTCGATAATCAAGAACTCGGGCACTGCCCGCTCAGCCCAGCAGAAGCATCACCTTGGGCACATCCCGGCCTGCCTGCTTGCCAAGACCATGTCGGCGGCCTCGATGCTCGCGGCTTTCCTCAAGGGAGAAGAAAGATACATCATTGATATAGAGGGGAACGGGCCCGTGGGAAAGGTCTTTGCCGAGGCCATGCAGATTGGCGAAGTGCGCGGCTTCGTGGGCTTCAACACCGATCCCGGGCAGATTTCCATCAATAGCCTTGACGAGGCACTCGGGCTTGGCCTGTTCAGTGTATCGAGGGTATTATACAACCGTTCCGAACCCGTCCGCGGTGTGGTGCCGCTGCAGAAAGGCGACATTTCCACCGACCTGGCGTTTTATCTGACGCACTCGGAGCAGGTGCCATCCGCTGTTATTCTCGATGTTGATTTCGACCGCCGCGGACAGATTACCGAGTCCGGCGGCATTATCA
The DNA here is from genome assembly GCA_964538535.1 of uncultured Hyphomicrobiales bacterium. Classification (GTDB taxonomy): domain Bacteria; phylum Bacteroidota; class Ignavibacteria; order Kapaibacteriales; family UBA2268; genus CAZIHB01. Next base: position 26,188 of record CAZIHB010000001.1, read on the forward strand.
TTCAGGCGATGCCGGGCGCCACTGCGCAGGAAACCGAGCAGATTTTCGCGGCTCTTTCGGCCGCGCGCCCGCTGACGGAGTATTTTTCGAAAGGCAT
>CAZIHB010000002.1:0-16352 GCA_964538535.1 uncultured Hyphomicrobiales bacterium
CCTGGCCCTGGTATATTGTTTTGCCGGTCAGGGTGAGATCTGAAACTGATTTTTTTATGGGCACCGAGATCAGATAATTGACGTTGGAATAGGGCATCAGCCCGAAACTCGCGGAAATGCCGAGCGCTGTATCGATCGAGAACACGGTGGTGACACCGTCGATATTGCCGTTGTTTTGCCAGAGGTCATTATTGTCGTTCGAGACGTAATTCTGATTGAACTTATAGCCGAACTGCAGCCTCGTGCTCGTCACAAACGACCACATGGCGGGATTCTTCGGATTGATGGCGTTCTTTTCGGGCAGCGCGATGCAGGTGCCCGAGAGCCCGTCATATGCAGCGTTGATGCTGTTGTTAATATCGCCGATGCCGAAAACCGAGTAGTTAGAGCCGCCCTGAGCGCGAAGCCCCGAGGGCAAAAAGCTGAAGAAAACTGCAGCAGCAGAAATGATAATTACCGCGCGAAATCTATTTATCATTTTTCATTCTGTCTCATTTGTTTCGAATAAATTATTTTCAGCCTTGGCCGCTTGCTCTTGTCGGGGTAAGAAGGCCCGTAGAACACCATTTTGTCCAGCTGCTTGTATCCTTGAGTGAAATCGGCAGGCTTGACAAGAAGCATTCCCTTCCCGCCGTGCCTCGTCCAGTATTCAACAGATGAAGCAATGCTCGGCACGTAGTATTTCAGCGTGTCGGCCGTGGAAGGGCCGGCGAAATAATAGTTGATCGGCACGGAATCCGCGGGCGTCGTCACCAGGTCGAGCCTGACAGTGCCATCGATGCCGAAGTTGCCGAACTTGCACTTCTCGGGGGCAACGGTCATTTCCAGCTCGGCCTTGTGAATGCCCGAGAACTGCGGTATGCAGGAAACGTCGAATCTCAGAATCGAGTAGATAGACGTTCCGGCCTGAACGTTGATATAGCCGGCGGTGTTTGTCGGCTTGCTGATGAAAGAGGCATCTATGGCCGATGTGAAAGTCATGGTATCGCGGGCATTCTTCCTTGTGTTGTGGAATATGACCTTGATGAACGACTTTGTAGAGCTTCCGGAGCTCCCGATGGCATCCGCCGAGAAGGAATTTATTATCGTCGAGCTCTCGTCGGGCACGAGGGCGATACCGTAATTAACCACGTGCGCGGCCGTGTCGGGCCTCTGTTTCAGCCACTCGGGAATCAGCTTTTTGTCGAGGCTGATGCCGATAACGGGCCTCGTGTCTTTCAGCTTGATCGCGTCGCTGAAGCTGCCAAGAGTCGCGCTCTCCATGAATCCCGGAACAAAGAGCGAGTCCCACTCTGCTTTCTCCGTCCAGGCGCCTGCCACTTTCTTAATCTTGAAGCTCATCTTGCCGCCTGTCGTGTCGCCCGTAGCGTATCTTGTCGGATAGATGTAGAGTGTCGCGCTTTCAATGTCGCTTTCCTTCACGTAATTCATCGTGTCGGGTATATCTCCGAAGCGGATAATCGATATGGCGGAAACACTCCCGTTCTTCCCTACAAACAGCCTGCCGGCGTTTATTATCGAAGTGCTCGTGAAATAGTCTTCCGCTGAAAGGATCAGGGTGCTGTCGTCGGATGATAGAGAATGGACGCCCACGGTGTCGGCAATGAATGATATTCCGACATCGGTGGGTTTGTCGTTGCAGGCGGAAAGAAGAACCAGCGCGGCGATTGCAGTGACGAACTGCAATATGCAGGCTTTGCCTTTGAAATATCTTAACATATTAATTTCTTTATTATTTAACTACATTTCCTTAACAACGAGCTTATATATTTCGTCATACATCTTCACGTGCCCCTGCCATGAATAGTCCCCATCCATGGCATTCTTGGCCAGCGTCTCCCATGCTTCCTTATTTTTAAAGCTCTCCAACGAAGCTTTAAACGCTTCAAGCAGCCCTTTTGTTTCATATTTTTCGAATCCGAAACAATTTCCCGTGCCGGCTTCGGGATTTATCACCTCGCCGAGATCCTTGTAGGCTCCCGTGAGCCTCGCTATCGGCAAGGTACCGTAAGCAAGTGCATACATCATGGTAAGGCCGCTCGGCTCATATTCGCTCGGGAAGATCATGATATCAGAGCCGGCTATAAGCTCGTGCGCCAGCGAGTCGTCCTGGGCATATTTGAATTTGAATTTCTCGGGGTACTTGTCGGCAATCTGCTGCACCTTGTCCCTCAGCTCCGGGTTGCCCCAGGCCAGCATTACGAATTGAATATCCTCCTTGAATATCTCGTCGGCGGCATCGATGAACAAGCCAATTCCCTTGTTGTCGGCAAGCCTTGTCACCATGCTGACAAGCGGCGTTTTCGGGTTATACTCGAAATCGAACTTGTTAATCATGGCAATTTTATTGTCGTATTTATAGTCCTCGTAATCGAAGGCATATTTCTTTGTTATCAGAGAATCAGTCTCCGGATTCCACGTCCAGGTGTCAATCCCGTTCCTGATGCCGCGGAATGTGTCCTGCCTTTCTTTCAGAATAGTATTCAGGCCGTTGCCGTGTTTTTTATCGGCAAGCAGCTGCTCGGCATAGGAGGGGCTGGTCGTGGTGATGTAGTTGGCATAATGCATCGCGCCCTTCGTCAGGTTGATCTGGTTCTTGTGCTTGAAGGCAGCGAGAGCTTCCTCGGGCAGCCCTGTCAGCTTGAATCCCGAGAGGGGCATCACGCCCTGATGGGCAAAGTTGTGAATAGTGAAAATGATTTTCGTCTTTTTGAATTTCGCGGGGAAAAGCACCCTTGCAAATGCAGGGATCATGGCAGAATGCCAGTCGTTGCAATGAATTATGTCAGGATACCAGCCAAGCAGCATGCACGTTTCGATCACGCTCCTGTTGAAGTATATGAACCTCTCCACGTTGTTTTTGAAGTCCACGCCCGTCTTAATGTCGAAGTAAATGCCCTTGTTCGCTTCGAAGTATTTCTGATTAGTGGTTATATAGGCCTGAACTTTCGACCTCGGGTTGTTCACCGAGGAAGACTTCACAGTGGCGGGCTCGGCCCCTTCCCCGATGGGAATGGGTATATCCCTCAGCCGGTTAATCTCGTGAATCTTGTTCTTGCGTTCCGATACCGAGCCGTACTTCGGAAGCATAACGCGCATGTCATGCCCGAGATCCCTCAATGCCAGCGGCAATGAATAGGATGAATCCGCCTTGCCGCCTACCTTGGCGAAAGGATACAGCTCACTGCTGACGTAAAGAATACTGAGTGCTTTTGCCATTGCAAGTATGTATCTATATTAATTAATAAAATAATTCACAACTTACAAAAATAGAGAAATTTAGGGAGATTTTGAAATTATTTGATTTTTTTTCCCTTGCCGTTTGTATATTTATGCTATTTTTTTGCTATATTCTTTCACAAATATCCGGGGGATAATTTTTCCCCGCCAACCTTAACCCGGGAACCAATCTTCATGAACGTAAATGGCCGGCCTGTATGCTCCATCACGGAAGCATCGGGAAATATAAAAATTATAGATCAGAGGCTGCTGCCCCACGAATTTAAATTAGTCGGGATTGAATCTTTCGATATGATGATAGCGGCCATCAGTGAAATGTGGCTGCGTGGCGCGCCGCTTATCGGCGTGGCGGCTGCCTATGGCATGTATCTGGCAGCAAGGGAAGCCACCCGGGACGAGGATTGCACGGTGTGCCTGCAGCGCGCGGCGCGAAGGCTCATCGCCACGAGGCCCACGGCCGTCAATCTCGCTTTCGCCGTTCATGAACAAATTGCAGCCGCTGCCGCCGCCCGCGGCAGGGACGAGGCAGCATCGCTTCTGCTCGAGGGTGCGAGAAGAATCCTGGAGAACGAGGTTCAAATGGCCTCGCTTATAGGTGATCACGGTTTGAAAATTATTATGGAAGCCGCGAGAGCAAAAAATGGACGACTCAACATACTCACACACTGCAACGCCGGCTGGCTCGCCACGGTTGACTGGGGCACGGCACTCGCGCCGGTTTATAAAGCAAGCAGGGCCGGAATTGATTTGCACGTGTGGGTGGACGAGACGCGGCCGCGCAACCAGGGTGCGAAACTCACCGCCTGGGAGCTGGCCGGAGAGGATATCCCTCACACTATCATCCCGGACAACGCAGGCGGGCACCTGATGCAGCACGGCATGGTTGACCTTGTGATTGTCGGCTGCGACAGGGCAACCGCCGGCGGCGACATTGCCAACAAAATAGGCACTTACCTCAAGGCACTCGCCGCGCGCGACAACAACGTGCCCTTCTACGCCGCGCTGCCCTCCAGCACCATAGATTTTTCCATAAAAAACGGCATCGCGGAGATCGAGATCGAGCAGCGCGATGCCGATGAAGTGAAATACATGGACGGCTCCTGCGATGGGATAATCCGCCGTGTGCTTGTCGCCCCGCAGAATTCACCGGCAGCGAACTACGGTTTCGACGTCACGCCCGCGCGCCTCGTCACAGGCATCATCACCGAGCGCGGGACCTGCCCCGCCACTGCCGAAGGCCTCAGTGGACTATTCCCAGGCAGTGGTGACGACTGAGCCGACCGTCGGATCATTCCTGACGCTTATGTATCTCTCGATTTCTTCCTTCATTTCCTCCACGTGCGAGATGACCCCGACTATCCTGTTCTCCTCGCGGAGTGATTTCAGCGTGTCGAAAACTATATGAAGCGAGTCCTTGTCGAGAGTGCCGAATCCCTCATCAAGGAAGAAGAAATTGTGCCTGTTATTCTTGAAGACGCTTATGCTCTCCGAAAGCGCCAGAGCCAGGCACAGCGCCGCCTGAAACATCTGACCGCCCGAGAGTGTCTTGATCGAGCGAGTCTTGCCGCCGTTCAGCATGTCACGGACAACAAAATCGTTCGAAGAACTCAACTCAATCGCCATTGACCTGTTCGTCAGCCTTTTGAAGCGCCTGTTTGCAATGTTGCAAAGATTCTTCAGGTAGCCGGCCGAGGCATACTCCACGAATCCCTTGGCATAGAAAAGGCTGCTCAGCGCGTCTATATTCTCCATCCTGGCCGAGAGCGCCGCGAATTCTTTTGAAAGTGCCTCCTTCTCCGCGATCCTGGCATTTATGCTGCTTATCTCGGCTTCGACTCTCGCTATTCTGCTTATTGCCTCCCTCGAGCCCGACTCGGCCGAGGCCAGCCTGAGCCTCGCCTCGGAATGCCCTGCGGCGTCGTAACTCGAGCCTTCCAGCTGCTCTGCCAGGCTGCGTGATTCCGTTTCCAGCTCCTGAAGTCTCGTGAAATACTCGCTTATTTCTCTATCCTCGCGCCCGACGTCAATCTTCATGCCCAGCACGCGGAATGCCTCCTCCACGGAGTAGCCTTGAGCCGAAGCGGCCTCGGCAAATTCCACCCTGCGCTCTTCCAGCTGCCGGCGGTTCGATTCAAGCTCAGACTCGAGTGACTGCACTGCACCAGCTGTCTTGCTCTTCTTTTCCGACAGCTCCCGAACCTGCACTTCAAGCTTATTAAATAAGGCATCTATCCTTTCTGCTTCACGGGTTATTTCCTCGGACATGGATCTCAGCCCGGCCGCGCTCTGGCCGAAAAATTCAGGTTCGGCAGAAGATTTCATCATGCTCCTCTTCGCTGCCGAAGTCGATTCCAGCGCCGTTTTCTCGCTTTCAATCTTCTTTGCCTCGGCATCATATTTTTCTTTTTTCACGCGAAGCTTTTCCAGATCCGCGCGGGCGGCAGCCAGCCTGCTGTCCAGTCTGTTTCTCCTGCCTGATGCGTCCGAGAGCTTCAGCGCGTCGGCCGTGGCGCGCTCTTCGTCGTCGATTGAATAGCGGTTTGAATTGAATCCGGAGCAATATTGCTCCAGCTCAGCTTCGGCCGCATCGAGCGCTTTGCCGGCTGCTTCGAAAGCGTGCATTGCCTTGCCGAATCCGGCTTCAAGCTCGAGATAGCGTTTCTCTGCAATCTTGATATTTCTTTCGGACGCGTCGGCTTTTGCTATGCGCTCGTTGAGCAATTCATTATCGCGGCCTATTTCCTCCGCGGCTGCCGGATGAGGATGGCTGAGCGAACCGCAAAGCGGGCAGGGTTCACCCTCGGCAAGCATCCCGGCAAACTCGCTGATTCGTGCCCTCCGGGCAATTTCCAGCTGCCGTTCCTGGGCCGCGCGCCTCTCGTTCCCGGCCTCGAGCAGGGCGTTTTCGATCTTTTTCTTGATTTCAGCCGGCGAATCACCCGCCGATGTGCCTGCAAGCCGGTTCAGCCCCCCTGCTGCATATTCATTCAGATTGAATTGCGCCTCATCATAGCCACGCTTTGCTTTAACGTAATCATCCGTCAGCCTGGCCACGTTGGATTTATATATCATCCTCTTTCCGAACCATTCCCTGGCCTCTGCCGCGCCGCCGAGCGATTCAATCATCGTGGCAAGCTGGCTGTATTCTTCCTCAACCGCGGCCAGGCTGCCGCTTGCTTTCCCTGTTTCCGCGGCAAGCTTATCCGCCTCGATATTATAATTCTCAAGGCGGCGGTTGCACGCCTCAAGCAGCTGCTCGCTCTCGCGCAGCTCGGCCATGATCTTCAGATCCGAGGCAAGTGCCATCTTCTCGGGGATTTTCTCCTTTTCCCCGCGTGCCGCCGCGAGATTCTCCTCACGGCCGGCGAGTTCGGCCTTTTCCCGCTCCAGTTCTGCGGCGCGCTGCTTCAGCGCGCTTTCCTGGCCGGAGATTTTCCCGGAGAGGGCCGTTATGGCGTCAGCCGGGCTTTTGAAATTTATCATGCACTCCCTGTGCCTTGCAAGCTGCTCTTTTCGCCACTCCATGCGCCCGCGGTCGGGTTCGAGCCCTGCCAGCCGGCTTTGCACTTTTGTCAGTTTGGTGAATATGGATTCCACGGCATTGTATTTCTCAACGATCGCCCTGGCCGCCTCGAGCTCTTTCCCGGCGGATTCGCTCGCGGCGCGGGCGCCGGCAAGCTCTTCGCTCTTGCCCCTGGCAAGCTCGGGCGTGAATGCCTCGAGCTTCCCCATGTCGTTCTTCATGATCTCGTATTCTGATTTTGCCTTGCCCTTCACGTACTTAAGCTTGTCTTCAAGATCGTATTCATCAAGGTCAAAAAGCCGCTGAAGCATCTCGGTGCGTGCTTTTGCGCCAAGCTCGAGAAATTCCCTGAACTGCCCCTGGGGTATTATCACCGTCTGCCGGAAATCTTTGTATTCTATTCCAAGCGCATCCTCGAGTTCTTTTTTCTCGATCGGCACGGGCTCGCCGCTCTCCAACCTGTAGTAGCTCTGCTTTATCAGGTTGGCACGGCCGTCTTTTTTCCTCTTCGCGCTGAAAACCGACTTGAAGAGCTTGTCGGTGCCGTTTGCCACCTTGAACGTGAATTCGACGCCCAGCTCCCGCGAGCTGAGGTTCATCATGTTCTCGTTCACCGAATCCCGATTGTTCATCCTCTCTATCTGGCCGTAAAGCGCGTACGTGACAGCCTCGAGTATAGTCGATTTTCCGCTGCCCACGGGGCCGAATATTCCGAAGAGGCCGCTGTCCGTCAGCCTGGTGAAATCGATCACCTGCTCGTCGCGGTATGAATACATCCCCTTGATTCTAAGTTCCACCGGTATCATTTTTCCACCTCCACGGCCATTATTTCGCGGAACAGCCCCAATAATTCGTCATTTGGCTTCAGGCCTTTTTTCATCTCGAAATAGTCAATAAACAGCTCTTCCATCGATTTGCCTGATATTGACCTCTCATCTGTGTCTTCTTCCTCGTCCGCGGAGTTGATGACGGGTATGATCGTGACGGGCGCCCCATAGGCTTCATCGAAGCCGTTTTTCATTTCTGATGTGATGTAGGTGTCAGTCTCAAATGTCAGCTCGACTATAGCTTCTCTGTTGGCAGCCAGCCACTCGACAGCTTTAGCGTAATTGCCGAACCGCCCTTTAATAATCCGCCGTCCGGAAAATATCTGCCTCCTCTCGATAGCAGCCTTGCCGCCGGGCTCTATCTCGGCAATATAGACAAATTTGTCCTGGCCGGCCTCGTTCAGGCCATAGGCCACCGGGCTGCCCGAATATACTACCGGGCAGTTTTCCCTATCCACCATCCACGGCTTATGAATGTGCCCCAGGGCAGCGTACTGCACGCCCGGCGGAATAATCGATGTGAAGAGCAAATCCGCGCCCCCCAGTGAAATCGACCTTTCCTCGTCGCTTTCCTCGGGCCTCTCGCCTCCCTGCCTCATCATGAAGAGGTGAGAAACCAGCACGTTGACTCCCGACTCGTCGCAGTACTTATCCGCGATCTCTCCCCACGCGCCGGCAAGATGGCTGCCCAGCTCGTCCGCGGGGTTGCCGTTCATGCCGAGGAATTTTCTCAGGCGGAGCTCGTTGGCATATGGCGCGAGAATAACTCTCAGCGGGCTGTCGCAGCGCGGCAGTGCCAGCTCGACAAATCCTTCCCCGGCCCTCAGCAGCCTGATGCCGGGCTCCGTCTCGAACGGGCGTATCGCCGCGCCCGGGGTTCCGGCGAGCACTATGCCGAGCTCGAGCGCCAGCGGATCGCTTACCTCGATCTTATCGGGCGAATCATGATTACCCGCAATTACTATAACGGCCGTGCTGCCGCCGCGCGAGAGCCGCCGCAAAGTCCTGTAAAAAAGCTCGGCTGCCTCCGTTGGAGGATTGAAGCTGTCGTAAATGTCGCCTGCCACGAGCACGGCATCTACATTTTCTTCCTCGGCAATCCTGCAGATCTCGTCGAGCGCGCCGCGCTGCTCCGATAATCTCGAAATCTGCCCGTATCTCTTGCCGATGTGCCAGTCTGAAGTATGCAGTAATTTCATTCCCTACCGTCGGTTTAATCAATAATCACGTGAAATAATAATACAAACATAAAATTTACAGCGAAGCCTGATGTCGTTCGGGCCGGCATGGATACGCAAATATCGCTAAATTTGAATATCTGGCGAAATTTTTAGATTTTTGAAGTTTAAATCTGATCAGGATTATTGAAATGAAAGTACTCGAGGCAGAATTCACTGCCGGGGCGGCAAGCCCGGAGCAGATACCCGCCATTAACCTCCCGGAAATCGCCTTCGCGGGCAGGTCTAACGTCGGGAAGTCCTCGCTTCTGAACAGCATCGTGCACAGGAAAAATCTTGCCCGCATAAGCTCCAGCCCCGGGAAAACCCGCCAGGTTAATTTCTATTCCGTCGATAAAAAATGGTCGTTCGCGGACCTGCCCGGCTTCGGCTTTGCAGCCGTTTCCAAAGAGGAACGCGCGAAATGGGCCAACTTGAACTTCAGCTACCTCGAGCACAGAAAGAACCTGAAAATGGTGTTTGTCCTTGTTGATTCCAGGCACGACCCCATGCCGAGCGACCTTAGCCTGGTGGAGTGGCTCGAGCTGAAGGGCAGGCAGTACATGATAATACTTACCAAGTGCGATAAGATCTCCGAGAAGCAAAAAACGGAGAGATCGGAACAGATAGCGCACCTTGTGTCGCAATGCCGGCACTGCAGGGAAGTGCTGCCATATTCTTCCATAACGGGTATGGGCCGCAACGAGCTGCTGCAGATTATTAAAAAAGTATGCGATGACAAATCCGAGGAATAACCATGGCTGATTTCACATCGAAAATTTCGGACAGAATAACCGATAGCATAGCCACCAAGCGCAGGCTGCTGGATAGCTGCGCGTCAGATATAAACAATTGCGGCCTGGCCCTGGCCGAAATATGCCTGAAGGGCGGCAAAATCCTTTTCTGCGGCAATGGCGGCAGCGCCGCCGACTGCCAGCATCTCGCGGCTGAACTCGTAGTCAGGCTGCGCTCGAGCATCAACCGCGCGGCAATCCCGGCCATAGCCCTTACCGTTGACCCCTCGATCATGACGGCAGGCGGCAACGACATAGGGTTCGAAAACGTTTTCGCGCGCGGCGTCGAGGCCTACGGCAGGCCCGGTGATGCACTCGTTGCCGTCTCGACGAGCGGCAATTCAGAAAACGTGATCAGGGCAGTTGCAAAAGCAAGAGAAGCCGGCATGACAACAATCGGGCTGCTCGGGTGCTCAGGCGGGAAGCTAAGGGAAAAATGCAGCCTGTCCGTGACCGTGCCCTCCGACGTAACAGCCCGCGTGCAGGAATCCCACATCATGATCGGGCATATATGGTGCGAGATAATTGAGGAAACCCTCTTCCCCGAGCTGTTTTAATTTTTCTCTTGTATATCAGCAGGAAATGCCTTAGTTTTGTTTCTCTTTTTTGAGGCCACTTTAGCTCAGCTGGTAGAGCAGCTGATTTGTAATCAGCAGGTCGTTGGTTCGAGTCCGACAAGTGGCTCTGCAAAAAAAAAAGCAACGCGTGCGTTGCTTTTTTTTTTGCCCTCGTGACAGATGTATCACGGGAGGAACACTTCCACCCTCCTGTTTTGTGCTCTGCCCTCTTCAGTGCTGTTATCCGCCACGGGCTTCGCTGCACCGAACCCCTTCACGCTGAAATTAGCCGGGCTGAACCCTTTCTGCAGCATATAATTCCTGACTGCCTCCGCCCTCTTGCGGGAAAGTTCCATATTATACTCCCCATTGCCTGAATTGTCCGTGTGGCCGTGTATCTCGAGCTTCGCGCCCGGGAATTGCTTCAGGAAGGCCGCCAGCCGGTCAAGTTCGGGATATGACTCGGGTTTGACGAAGTACTTGTCGAAATCGAAAAAGATATTGTTTATTCTGATAGTTGATTCGTGCTTCTTGAAATCATCGTTCGAAACGAGAATAATATCATGGCCTTTTATGTCGCGCGCGGGGGCATTCCTCAGGTCGAGATTGGACGAGCCGGGATAGAATCCGCTTTTTGACGCGTAAAAACCGTAGAATTTGCCAAGCGGCAGGGCAATAAAATACGACCCGTCGAACGGGTTGGATTTCAGCCTGCCGGAATTTTCACCCGTGGTGAGGTCCTCCCAGTAAATATCGGCGTAGAGCGGCCGCCCCTTGCCATCGAGCACCCGCCCGCTGACAACCGCGGGCCTGTCCGGTTTTGCCTTGCCCGGCAGCCCGGCAGTGAACAAATCCCATCCGCCGTAGCCGTCCGGACGCATGTTGCCGGCAAAGAAAGCACTGTCGCCGCCCACGGTCACCTTGTACCCCCAGTCGTCCATGGCTGTGTTGACTTCCTTCCCGAGGTTCACAGGTTCGCTCCATTCCGTCCAGGAATCCTCCTTCAGCCGCACAGACTTGAATATATCCAGGCGCCCAAGCCCGGGGTGCCCGTCGGAGCTGAAATAGAGCGTCTTTCCGTCGGGATGCAGATAGGCCGACCTCTCCGCGTAGGGCGTGTTTATCTTCGGGCCAAGGTTCACGGGCTCGCTCCAGCCGCTGTCAGTCATGAAAGTAACGTAAATATCCATGTTGCCCATGACCGACCCGTGGTGATACTTCCCGTACGGCACGTGCGAGCCGACTCCTCCCGGCCTGTCCGAGGTGAAAACCAAGGCCTTGCCGTCAGCGGTGAAATTACCTGATTCATCCTGGTATCCGGAATTGACCGGCATCGGCAGATGCCGGAGGTTCCCCCATCCTGACGAATCAAGAGTGGCAGTGTAAATATCAAACTTGCCGAAGCTGCCCGGGAAATCTCCCGATAGCAGCAAAGTTGTGCCATCCGCCGAAATGTTGTCTATTGTCTCGTTCCTGTCGCCATTCACTCCGCGGCCCAGATTGCGCGGTGCGGACCAGCGGTCACCCTCCAGGCGGCATTCCCACACGTCGGACAGGCCCCTCGTGCCCGGCCTTGATGAAGAGAAAAAGAGATGCTTCCCATCGGGCGTGGGATTCGGATCCCACTCGTCAAACTTTGAATTGACGGCGGGGCCGAGGTTCCTGACGGCGATGCCCTCCTCGGGGGCCAGCAGGAGCGATATAACCTCGTTAAAGTATTTCTGCTTGCCGGGGAAAAGCGGTTTGAACCTTCCGTAAACCGCTGCCGCGGAGTCCCAGTCACGACGGTTGATGAACCTCTCGGCAAGGCGCTGCACAAGCACGAAGGAGTCCTCGGTGGGTGCAATTTCCCGTGCAATGCGCTCGTAAATGCCCACCGCATCCTGCGATGGCGCCTGAGTCAGCCCGACTTGCAGCAACGCGTTTTTTTCATTATCGATTTCTTTCTTTCTCGAGTGGAACAAGGGTCCGTAAACAACAAAGACTTCCCGCGCAACCATGGCCCGCCCGTTGAAAAAGTGCTGTTTGGCAATATAGGCCATAACGTTGAAAGCACTGTCGGCCGGGGCATGTCTTCTGATAAACTCGTCAAAGTATCTCGCGTTCTCCTTGTTCAGAGGCTTCTTCAGCAGTGACTGAGGCTGTGCGACAAGGCAGCAACAGGAAACAAGCAGCAGGGCTGCCGATATAACAAGTTTTTTCATAACCTCCACACCCGGTATATTCGCAAATAATCAAGCCCGACAAGGCACTGACGGCCAGGCAGTCATGAATTCAAATATACGATTTTCTAAAGGATATGTTCAGGAGTAAACCACGTTCCGGCGGAAAAGAATAACGGAAAGCGGCATAATCTGACGTAAAAATAATTAATTAAATATCAAAATTTTTCACGCCTGATAACGTCAAAAATAGATACGTGAAATGCAAGCAGCATAGCAATAGCGGGGGTTTTCTTATGCTTCAGGGGCAATAAGAAACCGGTAATTAACTAACTATTTTCTTCATCTTTATTGTTCGAGTGTTATGGAAAGCATAAATAATCTATCACAAATTCGCGATCAAAGCGAAAAAGCCGGCATAACGCTTGACGAAGCCCTGATGAGGAGGCATTTGCACATCGCAGAAGAAAACGCCGGAGCGCCGGACAAATTCGAGATGCCCGGGGACGAACAGTCTGAACAGATAAGTATGCTCAGGAAAGAAAACGATATACTCGGAAAAAAATACTACGACCTTTTCGAAAATTCTCCTGTGGGACATCTGGCTCTCGATATGACCGGCAAAATACTCGATGCCAACAACACTTTTTCCGAGATGCTCGGCATCCCGAAGGTGTTTCTTATCGGCAACGTCATTCAGAATCTGATTATTGAGAGAGATATAGACCTGTTCTACGGCTACGTCAGAAAGCTTAAATCCACAAAAACCAAGCACAGCCTTGATATTCGCATGATAAAGGGCAGCAAGGCCTGCCTGGACTGCAAGCTTGAGGGCAAAATGCAGTTCTGCGAGCTATATAATGCCGATGTGATAAGAGTGGCTGTGATTGATAATACCGTTGCAAAAATATTCGAAGCCACACTGAGGCAAAACGAATCAAAATACCGGGCTCTCGTGGAAGGCCTGGACGATGCCGTCTTCAAGCTGAGGATGCCCGAGGGCACTTTTGAATACATCAGCCCCTCCGCCTCTTCCGTTTTCGGCCACCCGCTCAGCAATCTCTTCACGGGCGTTAACTTCATTGAAAAGATCATACACCAGAACTCCCTCGAGTGCTTCAATGAATTCATGGAAAAAATGAAGCTCGGCCTGATGGCCCCAAGCTATGAGTTCTGCATTATCGACTCTGAAGACAGCACGAGATGGATACTTATCACAACCTCGCCGATTTATGATCCGGACGGAAATCTTATTTCTATCGAGGGAATCTGCAGAAACATATCCGATATCAAGCGCTACGAGGACTCACTGATCACAAGCGAAGAGCGCTTCAAAGCCATATCCAACAACTCTCACGACTGGGAAATGTGGATCAGCCCCGACGGGAAGCCGCTATGGGTCAATCCCTCGGTGGAGAGGATCACGGGATACTCGATCGAAGAGTGCTTTGCCATGCACAACTATCCCCTGGCCCTGATCTACGAGGAAGACAACGATTACGTGCTGCAGCACTACCTCGAGTCCACAGAAAACCTCTCCTCGATCGACGGGCTCGATTTCAGAATACGGAGAAAAGACGGCCTCGTGGTGTGGATGTCCGGTGCCTGGGCCCCGATCTATTTCTCGGACGGCTCCTACCAGGGATACCGGCTCAGCTTCCGCGATATCACCGAAAAAAAGGAGACAGAGCAGAAACTTGTTTCCCTCATTGAAGACCTTCGCAGCAGCAACGAGATAATAAACAAGCAATTCTGCGAGCTCACGAACCTGAAGCACAAGCTCGAGGCCTCGCAAAGGCAGTTGAAACAGCTCAACGTGAAGAAAGACGAATTCGTCTCGAGGATGTCGCACACGCTGATACACTCGCTTACAAGGCTCGTGGAGCTTGCTTCCGACCTCGAGAAAGACAACGACGCCGCTGCGCTCGAGAAGCTCGTCAATAACGCCGGAGACTTTGAAGAGCACATCAAAGAATCCATCAGCCAGATTGAAGATTATTTCAGGTGGGCCCAGAGCAGCACCACCCTTCAATAATCCCGCGGGGCATGAAGAGCATCAGAGTGTTCGAATTGTTTCAACGTGCGGCAGCAGGCCGAGTTTACTTATTATTCGCTTCAACTGGGCTATATCCTTAACTTCAAGTTCGGCATATAGCCCGTTTCTACCTTTATTGGCAGGCACGGAACCGGTGGAAAGCACGGCCACGCCGTTATCCTCCGCGAGCTTGACAAGGGCTGTGAGCATCTTGCCGAAATCATCACCATACATTTTTATCCTTGCCGACTGCCTCGTGTCCGACTCGAGCCACTCGGCTTTTTTGAAATTCGCGGGATCGAAGGCCGCGGTGCTTATATATGGGCAGTCAACGGAGTGAATCTTGATCCCCGCCCGCTTTGTGACGTAAGCCGTGATCTTCTCTCCCTTGATCGGGTTGCAGCACTTCCCGAACGAGGTCTCGATATCCTCCAGGCTCTCCACCCTGACAGGCGGCTTTACCCTCGAGCCGCCGGTCATGCCTTTTTCCTTCTTTTCAGCTGATTTGAACGCTTCAGGATAAAACCTCTTCAGCATCGGCAGGCTGCAGTTATATTTCTTCACCGAGATGCCGTAGTAAAAATCCTCGGCGCTCTTGCAGTCAAGCTTCTGCAAGCCCGCACGGAATGCCTGCTCGTCGTCATATTTCTCGATTTTCCGCCTGTATTGCTTCTTCAGCCTGTCCCATGCCTGCCTGCCGTCAGTGCATAGCTGTTCGCGCTCGTTCTTCTTGAACCAGCGGAGTATTTTTGCCCTGGCGCGTGAAGTCCTGACAAAATTCAGCCAGTCGCGCGACGGCCGCGCCGCGTTCGAAGTGGTTATATCCACGACGTCGCCCGATTTCAATTCTGTCTTCAGGCGGGCGAACCTGCCGTTCACCCTGGCGCCCACTGTCTTGTAGCCCAGATCGGTATGAACGCTGAATGCATAATCAAGGGCTGTGGCACCCTCCGGCAGTGAGATGATATTGCCCTTCGGAGTCAGCACGTTTATATAATCCCTTTTCATCTCGCTTTTCAGCAGCTCGAGTATCTTTACCGGATTCTCGAAATACTCGTCATTCTCGAGGAATTCCTTCAGGCGGTTCACCCACAGTTCCCCGGCGTCGGCCGGTGCCTGCTTGTAGGCCCAGTGAGCGGACGAACCGTATTCCGCTTCGCGGTGCATATCCTCCGTGCGGATCTGAATCTCGAATTTATCGCCCTTGCGGGTGTGCACGGTTGTCTGGATGGACCTGTAGCCGTTCGACTTCGGGAAAGTGATCCAGTCACGGAACCTGCCCTCGATCGGGACCCAGGTGCTGTGCACCAGGCCAAGGGTGAGATAGCAGTTCTCCGGCGTGTCGGTTATAACGCGGAGGGCAAGCAGGTCATATATCTCGTCAATGTCGATTTTCTTGTTCTTCAGCTTGCGGTAGATGCTGTAGGGGCGCTTCACCCTCGACTGGAACCTGGCATTTATGTGATATTTTTTTATCAGCTCGTCGAGGTCGCTCTTCATCATGGCAAGCTTGCGGTTGAATATATCTCTCTTCTCTTCGATTTTCCGGCTCAGGTACTTGAAATCCCTTGGGTAGAGCTGCCTGAACGCGATATCCTCCATCCCGGTGTAGAATTTCCGGATGCCGAGCCTCTGGGCTATGGGCGAATAGAGATAGAGGCATTCGCGGGCAACTGCCTCGAGGCTTGGCGAATTCGAAGCCTCGGCATGCCTGAGCGCTTCCAGCCTCTCGGCAAGCTTAATGAAGATTATGGACAAATCATCGGCCAGATCGATAAACATTTTCCTGAGATCGGCTATCTGCTTGTCAGCCTCGGGGAAAGACACCCTGCCGATACGGTGCAGCAGCTCGATATTCTTCACCACACGATCTCCGAACTTTTCCGTTATCACCCCGCGGAGGGGTTCCCTGCCGAGCTCGGCATTGATGAAGAACCCCGTGGCCACGGCTTCGCGGCCCAGCCTGAGCGAATCCACGGAGGAAGCCACCGAGCCTG
>CAZIHB010000002.1:16364-22344 GCA_964538535.1 uncultured Hyphomicrobiales bacterium
CAAGCTCAGAGGGCGAATAGCATATGTTCCCTATGTCCATCAATTCTTTTTTAAGAGCTTCATCCATAATCGATAACCTGCAAATATTCTAATTCATAAATTAACGAAATCACTGCCTTATTATTTCACGGAAAAGCCCGGCTTTGCAGAGGCACGGCCGGGCTTTAAACATGATTTCAACCGATGTCGGGCATCATTTTTTGTTTTTTGTTTTCTTAGCCTTGGTAGCGTCGCCGGTCTTGTCAGTCTTGGCAGGAGTAACTTTTATGTTGCTTCCGGCGGGTGTTGCCACCTGAACCGCGGGCTGATTGTTCTTGTCGTTGACGACGGGCGAAGCAGGCTGGCTCTCGTCGGAGATTATATTGCCCCAGCCGGATATGCTGAACTCGGGGGCTTCCTTGCAGTCAGTCTTGATTATGATCTTCGTGTTGAACCTTCCGGCCGAGGTCGGAGTGTATGATGCTTCCACGTCGATGCTTTTCTTCGGGTCTATCACACTGCCTTCTTTAAGGGTGACCGAGAGGTCCGGAGGAGTCACTTCAACCTTCGTGATTTTGATCGGCACTGCCGTCTCGTTTGTCAGCACTGATTTGGCAGTGGTCTTGCGGCCAATGCGCAGATCGGTGAACGACATGAATTGCGGGAATACGATGATGGGCTTGTAAACTTCGGCTTTCAGGAAGAGCCTTGTCTCGCGGCTGTCGGGATCGTTGCTCGTGATGGCAATCGATTTCGAGAACTTGCCTTGCTGGTTGTTGATATTCATGGTGATATCAAGCATGGCGCTGTCGCGCGGCGCAATGGCTTTCTTACTTATAGGTGCAGTGGTGCAGCCGCAGGAAGGATGCACGTCAATGATTCTGAGTGTGTCATCGCCGATATTCTTGATGTAGATTTTTGTCCTCAAAGGATCTTTCGTTTCTTTGATCAGGCCCCAATCGTGAATCGTCCCGCCGACGATCTCGATCTTCGGGAAAGCGCTCGCTGCAACACTCATGCAAAGCAGCGCGGCAAAAGCCAAAAGCATACTTCTCATAAAAAACTCCTCGTTCCTCAATTTGTTTAATAAAAATCTTATAAATTTACAAAATTTACCGGCATGAGGGAAATTTCCCTTCCAAGCCCCTCCAATAGCGTAGTTTGCATCCAAAAACAAATAGTAAGAGCAAATTGGAGGAAAAAGGTTACAGCATTTTTTTTCGAAAAGCTTTTTTTTTTTTCGAGCGGAAAGATTTTATTTCTTGAAATATCTTTCCGGCCCGGCGTCAGCAATTTTTATTCCCTTGCAGAAGTACAAGAATAATAATAAATTGTCATTACCGTGCTTGAAAAGATCTTAACTTATAGTAGTGTTATTATTAAAGAAAAAGTTGTTTGGTAATTGAATCATTTTGTTAGTTTTCGCTTTATCGGATAAATTTTTCCATATACAATAGATGGGGATTTTATGATTGCTTTAGGAACTACTTTTCGAAAATTATTCAGGGCATCGTTATTCTGCCTGATCGCGGCAATGCTCGCGAGCTTCAGTCTCGAGGCCCAGGACCACTTCGCGCTGACAAAATATCCTGACGGCTCGAGGGTCACATCGCTTGCCGTCACGGACGGGGGCCGGATCATGGCCTCGCTCTGGGGCAAGGGAATCTACGTCTCTGACGATGGCGGCCAGACGTGGACCCTGTCACTGACAGGGCTGACAAACCTTTACGTCACCAAGATTCATCCGGCAGGCTCGGGGAAAATATTCGCTTCCACCATGGGCGGCGGTGTTTTCACCTCCACCAACAACGGCGACAACTGGACCGCGGTCAACAGCGGCCTGACGAACCTCGACGTGCGAACCGTCTCGATGCACCAGTCCGGCGCGCTTTTCGCGGGCACTTACGGCTCGGGAGTTTACGTGTCGTACGACAACGGCAAGAACTGGGCACAGACTGTGAAGGGGCTTAGGTACAGAGATATAAGCTGCATGATTCCTGCGCGCAACGGTTTCATGCTTGCCGGCACCACCGGCGGCGGCATCTACATGAGCCGCGACACCGGCAAGACCTGGCGTGAATCCAATTCCGGAGTCACCAACAGATTCATAACCGATTTCACGATTAACACGGTCGGCGACGTTTTTGCCGCCACAAACGGCAGGGGAGTGCTCGAATCGCCAACTAACGGCATTGCCTGGGCAGAGCTTGACTCGGCCGATTTCAGGGATATGAACATCACTGCAATCGCTCTCAACAGCGATCAGGAATTGATAGCCGGCACCGTGGGCGACGGTATATATTACTACGACAAGTACGTATATAAAAAATGGCGTCTCAGCACCGTGGGCTACCTTGGCATCACCGCCATGACTGTTGACAAGAACAACGTGATCTACGCTGTTCAGGCCGGCATGACAATAATAAAAAGCACCGACAAGGGGCGCACTTGGAAAGAGCTGAAGACAATCACAACCGATGGGCAGGGCATCGTCATCTCGAAAGATAACGGGCTTATCATCACTGCCAAGGATGACCTTGGCATCCGCAGATCGACGGACTACGGCGCATCATGGTCATCTTTGAACTCATTATCTTCCACTTTCTTTTGCGGCATGATCGACCAGAATAACACGATTTTCCTGGGCTACGACAGCGGCCTGCTGATCTCTGCAGATCAGGGTATCAATTTTTCGCCCAACCAGGACGTAAAAGGTGCTGTAAACGGTATTGCCGGCAACAACACCGGAACCGTGATAGCAACCTCAACTGTGAACTATCCGCCGCCGCAGCCTCCGGCCCAGCCGACGCCGCCGGACTATTACCTCTGGAAATCGACTGATTACGGGCAATCTTTCAATAAAATCGATTTCCCGTATAATCAAGAAAGACTGCTGGCTGCTTACAGCCCGAACGGGACACTCTACCTTACGACGGGCGCTCCGGCAATTTTCCGCTCCACGAATAACGGCGAGACATGGGATTCGCTGAAGAACATTTCCGGGCCGTTCCAGTCGATTGATTTTGACAATCAGAATCGAATTTACTGCTCCACCAACAAGGGGATTTATAAATCCGAGGACAACGGCGACCATTGGACGTTTTCCAGTCTTGAATTCCAGGGAAGCGACGTGCCGAACGTGCGGAAAGTGGCAGTGAACAAGGAAAACACCGTTTTCGCGCTTGTTAAGCATATGTCCACGTTCTATTCCAACATGGGAGTCTGGAGGTCATTCGATAACGCTGCTTCGTGGGATTCGGTGAATTCGAGCATCATGCAGTCCTTCAACTCCGATCTTGATGTCAACACGGAGGGCGACGTGCTTCTGCTCTCAGCAGGGCTGCACCGTGCTGTCAACCCGTCCACACTCACATCGCCTGCCCCGATCGCCCCTGCCGTCGGCGCGGCCGACCAGCTTATTCAGCCCGTTTATCAATGGCATATCAGCGACAAAGCCGAGCTTTACCAGATTGAAGTTTCCGCGAATTCCGGTTTTTCTGCCATAGTGGACAACGCGACACTTAAAGACACGGCTTACGCCGGTGAATTCACGATGGATAACAACACAGTTTATTACTGGCGCGTCAGGTCAAAAGTGCACAGTGCCGTCAGCCCGTGGTCAGCCGTGATGACATTCCGCACGAAACTGCCCGCACCGGCCCTGAGCAAACCCGCAGCAGACTCCACCGGAGTGGAAGTCGCGCCCGAGCTCACCTGGCAGCCCGTGACCGACGCAGCTTACTACAGGGTGCAGGTCTCGCTCGACAAGAACTTTACGAAGATCGTTTTCGACAAGGACTCGGTTCAGGCCGCGGCACAGCGATCGGCCAAACTGGCTGCCGTCACGGAGTATTGGTGGCGTGCCATGTGCTACAGCGACAAGAGCGTGAGCGACTGGTCGCAGCCATGGAAATTCAAAACTACTCTCGCCCCGCCCGATCTCGTTGCGCCGGCGAATGCTGCCATGGATGTTGATGTGAAGCCATACTTCAAATGGAAAAAAGTGAACACCGTGACGAAATACTATATTCTCATTGCCGACAACGAGAACTTCGCCAATGCCATTTCCGACAGCGTCATCGGAGGCGACACGGTTTACACGCGCACGACGCTTGACTATAACAAGATGTACTATTGGAAAGTCAAGTCCCAGGGACCTTCAGGAACGAGCGACTGGTCGGAAGTATGGAACTTCACGACGGTGATTCAGGCACCCGCCCTGCTTTTGCCCGCCAATGATGCAAAGGCTGTGGCCTTCAACCCGCTTTTGGACTGGAGCCCGGTTACATATGGCACACTTTACAGGGTGCAGGTGGCAAAGGATCTGAACTTCAAGGATCTGGTCGTGAACATGACGGGCGACACAACCTCGGCACTCATCGGCCCGCTTGATAATTACACGACATATTACTGGAGGGTGCAGGCACAGATAGGCGAGCGGATCGGCCTCTGGTCAGAGATCAGGAGTTTCAAGACCAACCTGTCGAAAGTAGAGCTTCGTTCGCCCGGCAACAGCACGATCTCGCAGCCGACAGTGCTCAAGCTGGAATGGTTCTCCAAGAGCGGCTCGACCTATTATTTCCTGCAGGCAGCCAAGGATGAGAGCTTCAACGATCTTATCATAAGCAAGGACTCCATTGCAGCGCTTAACTATACCTATGATAATTTTGAGAAGGACACCAGGTACTTCTGGCGCGTTAAAGCCTGGAATGCAGACGGCTCGTCCGAATGGTCGGATATCTGGAACTTCACGACCGGCACGAACGCCCCCGTGCTTCGCCAACCCGAGAACAATTCTCCGGACGTGATTGTCAGCCCGCTTTTCCGCTGGGATCAAATGACGGGCATGCAAAAATATCAGATTCAGGTGGCAAAGGATGATGCTTTCGGCTCGCCGGTGATCGATAAGTCTGATCTGGCAGCAGCCGAGTACCAGTCAGAGACACTCGAGATTTCAACGAAGTACTACTGGAGGGTGCGCGGGTTCGACGGAGTGAAGTTCGGTGAATGGTCACCCGTTTGGAACTTCACCACGAAGAACACTATCTCCGTGAAAGAATTGGAGACCTGCCTTGCCGAAGCATACCCCAACCCGTTCACGAACGAGTTCAGCCTGAGCTTCAAGGCTGACGTACCATGCTTCTACAGGATCACGGTGAGCGACGTTCTCGGCAATTACATCGCCACTTTGTCGAGCGGTTACGCGTCCGCGGGGATAAACACAGGCAAATACAAAGTTGACCTGCCTGCCGGCGCGTATTTCATCAAGCTGGAAGCAGGTGAAAGCAGCTCGGTGATCAGGCTGATAAAAGCTGAATAACCCTGCTTCAGGATTATTCCACCATAAAGCAGGCCGGCGCGATGCAGGCCTGCTTTTTTTATGGAAAAAAAATCGGGTACATTTTTCCCCGGAAATACAATAAATCCGCACCAGGAGAAGCATCTTATTCCATTTTTTCTTAAGTTTGCATTTTGTACCTTAGAAGAATTATAAGGTATCAAGCAGTTTATAAACATAATGATGATGATTGATTATGAAGACATTAATCGAACCGTTCAAGATCAAAACGATCGAAGAGATCCCTATCACAACAAGAGAACAGAGGGAGCAATATATCAGGGAAGCTTTCTATAATCCTTTCGCCTTGCGTTCGCAGTATGTGACAATCGATATGCTCACGGATAGCGGCACAACAGCCATGAGCGCCAGGCAATGGGGCGCCATTATGAACGGCGACGAAGCCTATGCCGGCTCGACGAGCTACTACAAGTTCGAAGACAAAGTGAAAGAATTCACCGGCCTGAAACACATCATCCCAACGCACCAGGGCCGTGCGGCTGAAAGAATCCTCTTCACCACCGTATGCAAAAAAGGCAACTACGTCCCCAACAACACACATTTCGACACCACCCGCGGCAACCTGGAATTGCTCGAGGTCAATGGCGTGGATCTTTTGACCGAGGCCGGCAAGAATCCCGAGATTATTGCCGATTTCAAAGG
>CAZIHB010000003.1:0-19475 GCA_964538535.1 uncultured Hyphomicrobiales bacterium
CTTTTCGCCATTCCATATTAATCTCTTAATAACGTAGATCATATAGGCCAGCATGGCAAACTTCATTGCCGTTACGCCGAAATCCCCAACATTAAATAAGGACCAGGGTTCAACAAAATAACAAAGGAAAATGCAAATAATAATGGCCGGCATTTTTCAGTTCTTATATAATTTTCTTTCCACAATATTCTATTTTCAATTTATCAAATTTATTACATATTGAAAAAAAATCTATCAATTTAAACCCGAAACGCGAAGAAAAAAAAAAGCCGCTTGCCGAACGCGGCAAGCGGCTTTGGAAAAAAAAACGGGAATCGGATCAGATAAGGCCCGCCTTGTGCTTGCGCGAAAGATTGTCGAGCATGTCTTTCGTCATCGAATCGATGTCGTAAGTTGGTGCCCAGTCCCATTCACTGCGCGCGGCAGAGTCGTCGATCGAGGCCGGCCAGCTGTCTGCTATTGCCTGACGGAAGTCGGGCTTGTAGTCGATCACGAATTCAGGCATGAATTTCCTGATTGATTCGGCAAGTTCGCGAGGATTGAAGCTCATTGATGCCACGTTGAAATCGCTGTGGTGCTTCAGCCTGCTGAAATCAGCTTCAGCAAGCCCGATAGTAGCTTTGATGCAGTCAGGCATGTACATCATAGGCAGCACTGAGTCCTCGGTCAGGAAGCATGTATATTTCTTATTCTTGACGGCCTCGTAATAAATCTCGACTGCATAGTCCGTTGTGCCGCCGCCAGGGAGCGTCTCGTGCGAGATTATGCCCGGATAGCGTAGGCCGCGGCAGTCAAGGCCGTATTTTTTCACGTAATAGTCCAGAAGCCTTTCGCCGGCCACTTTTGTGACGCCATACATGGACGTAGGTTTAAGCACGCTTTCCTGCGGCACGTCCTCTTTCGGGATGCCCTCGCCCCATACTGCCATTGAGCTGGGGATGATCACCCTGTTCAGCTTGTTTTCCACGCCGGCGTTAAGCACGTTGATGGAGCCGTTCATGTTGACGTTCCAGCAAAGCATCGGGTCCTTTTCGCCAACGCCCGAAAGGATGGCCGCCAGGTGGAAGACCGTGTCAACTTTATTATCGGCAATTGCCTTGCGCA
This sequence comes from uncultured Hyphomicrobiales bacterium, assembly GCA_964538535.1. Taxonomy (GTDB): domain Bacteria; phylum Bacteroidota; class Ignavibacteria; order Kapaibacteriales; family UBA2268; genus CAZIHB01. The sequence continues at coordinate 1,105 of CAZIHB010000003.1, forward strand.
CCGATTCCTTGTCGAGAACATCAACCGTGATGAAAGGGCCGGTTTTAGTAACTTCTTTATCCGGGTTATTTCTCAGGTCCGATGCAATAACATTGTCGTTGCCATATTTTCTTCTCAATTCCAGGGTCAGTTCGGAACCGATTTGACCAAGAGCTCCGGTTACGAGAATTCGTTTGATATCTTTCATCTTCTGCAATACTTTATTCTTTGTAAAACATATAAATTGCTTGAAAATCAATACTACAAAAATAATTAATTTGACTTAGACATCTTCAATTTTTTAGGCTGAAAATTCAAATTATTATTCTCCGGTGCCGGTTTTCGAAGGCTGAGGACAGAAATGCCTCGGTTATCCCCGTTTTCCAGCCTGCGTGAAAAGTCCCAATTACAGCGAATAAACCTTTTCTTCGTCATTCCCGCGCAGGCGGGAATCTATTGATTTACAAGAACTTATGGATCTCCGCCTTCGCGGAGATGACGACTGCAGGTTGCTGCCGCCGCGGTTTTTACACAGGCACATCCGCGGAGAAGACAACGGGAAAGGGCCGCTGCCGCGGTTTTTAACACAGGCTCCTTCAGCAGGCAGGCGCTGCATTAGCCCCCGATTCCACAGGCGCTGCAATGCATCCTGCCGTCCGGGCAAAAAAATGCAGGAACACGGCGAGCCGTATCCCTGCTGGTTACTGTCGTGCATTTATTCAAAAACGCCTTCTGACCTCTCGATTATACAATCATATGCAAACATATTGCCAATCGAGACAATCACTTTGCCAGACTAATCATTTGCAGATTATTTAGTCGAGGAAGTGAACGAAAAGGCCGTCACGAAGTTTTGGCTCGAACCATGTCGATTTTGGCGGCATGATCTTGCCGGCATCGGCTATAGCAATCAATTCCTCGATTGAAGTGGCGCACATGGCGAAAGCAAGCTTCATTTCGCCGGAATTGACTCTTCTCTCCAATTCCTCGAGGCCGCGAATGCCGCCGACGAAATCAACTCGCTTTGAAGTGCGGGGATCGTCGATGCCGAGGACGGGAGCCAGTATTTGCGACTGCAGAATGGCCACATCGAGGCTTTCAACGGGGTCCGGATTCTTCGTGTATTTATCGTTGGCATTGAGGACGTACCACTTGCCGTCCATGTAGAACCCGAGCTCACCCTTCTTAGTTGGTTTGTGCCTGCCATCAGCGGGCTTCACTGTGAAGTGCTCTTTCAGTATCGAGAAGAATTCTTCTTCCGTGTGGCCGTTCAGGTCTTTCACAAGGCGGTTATAGTCCATGATGTAAAGATGGCTGGCCGGGAAGAGCACTGCGAGGAAGAAATTGTATTCCTCGTCGCCTTTGTGCGCGGGATTGGCTTTGGCCCTTTCCCTGCCGACGATTCCGGCCGCGGCGGAGCGGTGGTGACCGTCAGCCACGTAGAAATTACGTACGCCCGCGAGGATCGTGCTGATTTTTTCAATCGCAGCCTTGTCGCGGATCACCCATGACTGGTGGCGGATGCCATCGAGAGCAACGTGATCGTTGTCCGGAGCCTGGGATGTAATTTTGGCAACGATCGAGTTGATATCGTCGTTGTCGTGATAGGTAAGGAAGATGGGGCCCGTGTGAGCATTTGTCACCCTGACGTGTTCGCAGCGGTCTTCTTCTTTGTCCTTACGTGTTTTTTCGTGCTTTTTGATCACGTCGTTCCAATAATCCTCCACAGAAGCGCAGCCGACAAGGCCATATTGTGTCCTGCCGTTCATCGTCTGTGCGTAAACATAGAAGCATTCATCCTGATCTTGAATGAGCACGTTGTCGTTGATCAGCTTGGCCAGGTTCTCTTTGCCCTTTTTATAGACTGCCGGATCGTGCAGGTCGATTGAAGGATCAAGATCAACTTCGGGCTTGCCGACGTGGAGGAACGAAAGGGGATGGCCCTTCACTTCTTCGCGGGCTTCGTCGGAGTTGAGTACGTCATAAGGTTTTGAAGCCACTTCGCCGGCGAGTTCCGGTTTGGGCCTGAAAGCTTTGAATGGACGGAAAATAGCCATTTTTTTGTTTTCCTTTATTTTAAAATAATCAAAAATATTCAGCTCTATTCGGAGAGAAGCGAAGAGCCCTCTCGGACCCTTCGCCTCAAAAAAATAAATCGACACGCAAGAAGCTTTGAACTTAGTTCTTGAACATGGCAATAAGCTTTTCAGCAAGTTCAGTGCCCACTCTCAGCTGGCCTTCAACGGTTGAAGCGCCAATGTGGGGAGTGACGGATACGTGCGGGTGGTTGATGATTTCTTTCTGATCGTCTGTCGGAGGCTCGTTCTCGTAAACATCGAGGCCGGCATAGCTGACCTTGCCGCTGTTCAACGCTACAAGCAGATCCTTCTCAACGACAACTTTACCGCGGGCGCACTGGATCAGGATCACGCCGTCCTTCATCTTTGCCAGCTCGGCAGCAGCGATAGCGGGGCCCTGCTCTTTGATGAAAGGCATGTGGATCGTGATGATGTCCGAATTTGCAAGCAATTCATCTTTGCTGACGAGCTTAACGTTCATATCCGTCGAGTTTACGAACGGGTCGTGAGCTATGACCGTCATGCCAAGGCCGAGGCAGCGCTTGGCCACTTCTTTGCCGATGTTGCCGAACCCGAGGATGCCGACTGTTTTGCCGGTAAGTTCGCGGCCCTTGCTGTAGTCTTTCTTTGGCCACTTGCCCTGGCGCATTTCCACGTTGCTGATGTGGATGAACCTGCTGACTGCGAACATGTGGGCGATGGCAAGCTCGGCAACGGAAATTGATGAAGCGCCGGGCGTGTTCATGACGGGAATGCCTTTTTCTTTGGCAAAAGCAACGTCGATGTTGTCGAGGCCGACACCGCCGCGGCAGATTGCTTTCAAATTCGTGCCGGCAGTGATCACTTCTTTTGTCACTTTAGTTGCCGAACGAACGATAATAACATCATATTTGGGGATTTCCACGAGAAGTTCTTCAGGAGTAAGCTTCTGTTCAACAAGCTCAAATCCGGCTTTGCGGAGCATCTCGGCTCCGGCTTTGTCGATACCGTCAGTTGCAATAATTTTCATAGCATCTCCTTAAATATCATTTAAAATTGCATATTTCATATACTATTAACAAGATAGAACAAGGCAAATAAGCCCTAAGCAAAAATAAAGAAAATATATAAGCTTATCAAAATATTAACTGAGAAAAATGCCCCGCGGGCGTCCGTGTGGAAAAGAACTTACCTCCGCCCCAAAAAAAATCCACCGGGATCATTACGGAAGGATTTTTATTATAAACACTTTTCGTATTTTTGAGCTTATATATTCTGTAGTAATGAAAAATATCACTGATGAAGACTGCCGTATTGCTGTCAGGCGGCGTGGATAGCTCCGTTGCCGCACTGAAGCTGAAAGAAGAGGGACACGACCTCAGGGCGTTTTACCTGAAAATCTGGCTGGAGGACGAGCTGGCATTCCTCGGGGACTGCCCCTGGGAAGAAGACTTGAGCTACGTCAGGGCTGTCTGCAGCATGCTCGGCATCCCGCTCGAGATCGTGAACATGCAGGCAGAGTACCTCAACACCGTGGTGGAATACACGATAAAGGAATTGAAGGCAGGTCGAACCCCGAGCCCTGATATCATGTGCAATAAAAATATCAAGTTCGGAGAGTTCTTCGGCAAGATTGATGATTCTTACGAGAAGGTGGCCAGCGGGCACTACGCGAGGGTAGTTGAAGATAACGGTATATACAGGCTCGGTGAGTCGCCCGACAAAGTGAAAGACCAGACTTATTTCCTGACTTATCTCAGCCAGGCACAGCTCTCGAGGATATTATTCCCGATCGGCCACATGACGAAGCGCGAGCTGCGCGATGCCGCCGCCGCGGCAGGGCTGCCGACCTCGGCTCGAAAGGATAGCCAGGGAATTTGCTTTCTGGGGAAGATCAAGTATAACGACTTTATCAAATTCCATCTTGGCGAGAAGCAGGGAGATATAATCGAGATAGAGACCGGCAGGAAACTGGGCAGGCACAACGGCTTCTGGTTCCACACGATAGGGCAGCGGCAGGGGCTCGGGCTGAGCGGCGGGCCATGGTACGTGGCAAGGAAAGATATTGACGAAAATATTGTCTTTGTTTCGCGAGTGAAGTATTCCGAGGCCGAACCGAAGGACGAGTTCCACGTGGGCGAGATAAACTGGATAGGCCCCGAGCCCGCGGGAAATACCCTGAAGGTGAAACTGAGGCACGGCCCGAACAAGTACGGCTGCAGGATAGAGCCTGACGGCGCTGGAATCCTGAAAGTGCATCTCGACGAGAAGGATCAGGGGATAGCCCCGGGGCAGTTCGCAATATTTTATGATGGCGGCTATTGTCTCGGGGGCGGAGTGATACTTGCCGGCAAGCCGTGAGCGCGCAATGTGGAAAAGAAATGTGAGAAATCCGGGTGCCGGCACGAGGAAAATAAGTAATTTAATTTGTTATTTCAATGAATTGGACTAATTTTGCAGTTCGTTTAATAATATAGAATAGCTATGTTTGAGAACTTACAAGAAAAACTTGAACTTGCCCTCAAGAAATTCCGCGGGCAAGCCGCAATCAGCGAAGAAAACATAAGCGAAGCGCTGAGAGAAATAAGGCGGGCACTGCTCGAGGCCGACGTGAACCTTCACGTGGCAAAGAAATTCGTGGACGAGGTGAAAGGCAAGGCCATCGGTGCCGAGGTGAAAGGCAAGCTGATGCCGGAGCAGGTCATCGTGAAAATTGTTTACGATGAGATGGTTTCACTTATGGGCAGCAAGGTGGCAGAGCTCAATCTCTCGCCCAATCCCCCGACAGTCGTTATGGTAGCGGGCCTTCAGGGCTCCGGCAAGACGACTTTCTGCGGGAAGCTGGCCAAGAACCTGCGCAAGAAAGGCCGTCAGCCCCTGCTTGTTGCCTGCGACATACACCGCCCCGCAGCTATACTGCAGTTGAAGCAGCTTGGCGATCAGACAAAAATTCCCGTCTTCAGCGAAGAGGGGAAAGACGCAGTCAGCATCGCTAAAAATGCCATTACTTATGCCAAAAAGTTTGGCCGTGACGTCGTTATTGTCGATACGGCAGGCCGACTGACCATAGACGAGCTGATGATGGAGGAAGTGCGCAACCTTTCCGATGCCATCAAGCCAACTGAAACTCTATTCGTATGCGACGCGATGATAGGCCAGGACGCCGTGACCACGGCAAAAGACTTCCACGAGAAGCTCACACTGACCGGTATCGTCCTGACCAAGCTGGACGGCGACACTCGCGGAGGTGCCGCGCTTTCCGTGCTCGATGTTGTCGGCAAGCCGATCAAATATGTCGGAACGGGTGAAAAACTGGACGCCCTCGAGCCGTTCCACCCCGAGAGGATTGCTTCACGTATCCTTGGCATGGGCGATATTCTGACGCTTGTGGAGAAAGCGGAGCAGGAGATCGATCAGAAACAGGCAAAAGAGCTTGAAGATAAGATCAAGAGAAATCAGTTCACTTTCGACGACTTCCTCGACCAGCTGAAAACCATCAAGAAGATGGGTTCGATCAGGGACCTGCTCGGCCTTATCCCGGGCATGGACAGGGCAATGAAGGATGTTACTATCGACGAGAGAGCTTTCGGCAAGGTGGAAGCAATGGTGCTTTCCATGACCAAATATGAAAGGGCGAACCCGAAAACAATAAACGGCTCGCGCAGGCAGAGAATTGCAAAGGGAAGCGGCACCACCGTTCAGGATGTGAACAGGCTCCTTAAGCAATTCGATGAAATGCAGAAAATGATGAAAACGCTCACGAGCGGAAGAAGATCGAGATTCATGCCGAAGATGCCAAATGTCTTCGGTTCTTAATATTTTTTATTCACTATTCAAACTTAAGGAGCCGAAATGGTAAGATTACGTTTGAGACGCAAAGGCAGGGCCCACCTCGCTATCTATGATATCGTGGCGATACACGGCCGCTCAAGGCGCGATGGCGCTTTTATTGAAAGACTTGGATTTTATGATCCGAACACGAAGCCTAACACGGTGAAAATCGATGTAGAAAGAGCTTTGTATTGGCTTAATGTAGGTGCTCAACCCTCTGATATCGTTAAAAGAATCTTGAGCTACGAGGGTGTGCTCCTGCGCAGGCACCTGGCTTTTAAGGGCAAATCAGCCGAGGAAATCGAGGCTGAAGTTGCAAAGCACAAAGAAGTTGTCACTGCAAGATACGCGAGAAGAAAAGAACTTCGCAAAGCCCGCATCATTGCAAAAGCAAAAGCCGAGCAGGCCGCTAAAGAGGCCGAAGCCGCAGCAGCTGCCAATGCTTAATATATCGGGACTACAGGCCCTAAAAAAAAACCGGTTTTCGAGCCGGTTTTTTTTTGCCTTCAGCGGTATTATTTTCCGGTTGAAACAGCTACAGATTCCCGTAGAGCGAGTTCAGGTGGTAATAGATTTTCTCGAAATTCTCCAGTCCGGCCTTGATTTTGGGTATGTTGCAATCCTCCGCGGCCTCGAAAAGCGAATTGCTGTAATCCACGAGGTAATCAACGCCGAAAGTATCTGCAAGGCCGGTGAGGTCGCGCGCGAGATCCTCCACGTCGTCAATGATAATGGCATCTTTGATCTTGTCGCACCGGGGCAGGAAATCATTCTGAAGGATTGAGACAAGCTCTGCCAGGTTAACGGTGTCGTCAAGCGAGCTTGTTATGGCAATTCCTGGGGCGAAATGCGCGGCATTGCCGTTCGATGCCGCCGGGTGATCCGAATCGGGCAAGGTGTGCTTCATGTATTTTCTCATCTCGGATTTCAGATCGGACTGGGAGACCGGCTTCCTGATAAAGCCGTCAATCAGGCCTTTTATCTTATCGTCGATATCGGAGACGGCAGTGAATGCTATTATCGGCGTGGATCTGGTGTCGGCGTTCTGTTTTAGTGCCTTGATCGCCTTTGCCCCGTCAGATTTCGGCATTATCATGTCCATCAGAATAATATCGGGCCTGAAGGAGACGGCCATGCGCACCGCATCGTCGCCGTTGGCTGCCTCGATAAATTCGAAATCCTGGTCGCGCAGGAATCCCTTGATCAGCTCCCGATTGAAAAGCATGTCGTCCACAATCAGAATGACCGCCGGATCGAAGCGGATATTATCGGCGGCGGCGGGTTTAGTTTCTGCTTTATCATCATTTTCCTGTGCTTTCAGGCCGTTCAGCACCATAGAGAAGGTGCTCCCCCGGCCGGGACAGCTATCGAGCGTGATGCTGCCGCCCATCTCGGTGACAAGGCGCTTTGTGATGGCAAGGCCGAGGCCCGTGCCGCCCGAGTCGCCGTAACTATTGACCTGAAACTGCCTGAATGCCTCGAACACTTCTTCGCGATGCTCGTCACTGATGCCGATGCCGGTGTCCTCAACCTGGATTGTAATATTATAATTTTCCCCGTCTTTCTCGTGCTTCGCCGATAACACGATGCTTCCCTTATCCGTGAACTTCACGGCATTGCCCACGAGATTGAACAGCACCTGCCTGATTCTTATTTCGTCGAGGTAGATCAGCGCGGGGAAACCCTCGGCGATCTTAATATCGAAATTCAACTGCTTGTCTTCAATCTTCTGAGTGAAAATGCTCTTTATTTCAAAGAACATTTTCTGCAGGTCCATGTAATGATATTTAAGTTCGAGCTTCCCGGCCTCAATCCGAGACAGGTCGAGAATATCGTTGATCAGCGCGAGCAGCGAAGTGCCGCTCTGCTGGATGATGCCAAGATATTTTTTTTGCTTCGGATCATCGGTGCTTTTGTAAAGAAGCTCTGCAAATCCCAGAATCGCGTTGAGCGGCGTCCGCACCTCGTGCGACATGTTTGCCAGGAACTCGGACTTTGTCCGGTTGGCGATTTCAGCTTGTTCCTTGGCGTTCAGCAGGCTTTCCTCGGTGGCCTTCCGGAATTCAATCTCATTTCTAAGTTTGAGCAGGGCGTTTTCCACTTGCGCGTTCCGGAGTATCACCCTCAGCTCGAGATCTTTGTTCAGGCGGTTCATTTCTTCGTGGGCTCTCTCGCTTTCTTTTCTTCGCAGGAGTATCTGCTCGAGCATTTTGTTGAAGCCGTTATAGAGCTCGCCAATTTCGTCGTCGCCCCTGACTGACAGGCGTATGGAATAATCGGAGTTATTTGTCACAATTTTCATCACCTGCGCGAGCTTCAGTATCGGCCTGGATATATGCCGCTGAAGAAATCCGGACATGAGGTAGGAAAGCAGGATGGTGCCGAGCAGGGTTAGCAGCACGAACCTCAGATTCCTGATAGTGCTCTGATTCAGAAAAGTCTGAGAAGCCCGAAGGTGAAGATAGCCGATACGCTTCCCCCGGTCGTATATCGAAGTCAGTATGTTTATTATACCTTTTTTCACGTATTCGGTGTCGGCCGGCGAGGCGGGAAATTCGTATTTATCGAAATGGCTCATCGAGTTCCAATGGCCCGCCACTCTCCCGTCAGTATCGAAAACGTGCGCGTCAATTACATCGCCGTTAAGTGAGAGCTTTCTCAGCAGTGCTATCACTTCTTCGCGGGAGTTGTGCCGGAGCGGCAAAGCGCAATAGTCGGCAGTCTGGGCGGCAACAAATGAGACGTTGTCGAAAAGCTCTGCTTTCCGTGTGTTATAATTGTAGAAGGTCATTAAGCCGAAGGCTGCAAGGATAACAAAAAAGGTGGTGCAAATAGTAATGATTACTATTTTTCTTCTAATCGGCATGTCCCGGAACCGTTTAATAGCCATAACCTCCAACCTTGTCAAATTGAATAAGTTATCTACATGATGCCGCCCGAAATGTCGCAAACAAAAGAGGAAAATACAAATAATAAAAAAAACTGTTTCAGCGCCTGAAAGCGTGGCGAAACAGTTTTTTTTCAGATTTTTTATAAAGAACTACCGCCATTCTTTATCAACAATCGTGATCCTGCCCGGATAGACTATGGGGCCGAACGGGGTTTCAACTTTCGGCCGGGCATCGAGCTTCAGCCTGGAGGGCGAGGAACCGGAGCCGCCGATGGCAAGCGCCAGGTTGATCAGCTTGTCGTAGCTCTGGCTGCCGAAAAATTTATAAAGGTCAAGGTTCACTCCGAGTGGAATATTAACTGCAGACCCGGTGCCCGGCACCTGCACCGGCGATTTGATATCACCGGCCACTGTCTCGGTGTCGTCGATATAGAGCTTCCAATCGAGTGAGGAGAGAGTGGAATTGGTTTTGGGGATGCCTGACTTTCCTGTGTTCGGGTTGGTAGCGAGCACGTTGAGCGTGAACTGGGCCGGAAGCTTTTTCGCGGCGAAGGCCTGGGTGAGTTTCAACCCGTCCTGGATGGACATATCGTTTACTTTGGAAAGCTTCGACAGCTTGACGCCGGAAAGTGACATATCTGTGACGTTTTTCAGCTTGAACTGCAGCTTTTTGAGGTTCGTGAGGGATGTGGCAATGTCAGTCAGCTGCTTGCAGCCGTCGAGCGTGACGCCGGCGATGAGAATGACAATGAAAAAGTAGATTATTTTCTTCATAACAGTTTACCTCGATGAAGTTAACCTGCTTTGGCAGCAGGCAGAATTATTCGGCGTAAAAGTTTTCAATTGCCTGCGGAATATCTCCGACGCCCGTCGAACCGTTTGCAACGTTGTTCAGGATGGAGGCGAAGTAGTCCGCGCGTTTTTTCTCGATATTCAGGCTGGAGAGCAGCCTGACCTTTGCGATCAGCAGCTTCTCTTCAATCGGCTTGCTCAGGAAGTCGTCCGCGCCATGCTCGATTGATTTCAGCTGGTTGGCCACGTCATTCAGAGCAGTGACAATAACGACCGGGATATGTTTTGTATCTTCATTTTCTTTCAGCCGTTTAACGGTCTCATAGCCGTCCATCCTCGGCATCATCACGTCGAGGACGACAGCATCAGGGTGCCGTTCATCCACTTTTTCAAGGCAGTCCACACCGTCATACGCTTCTTTTGCATCGAAACCGTTTGCTTCGAGGTACCGTCTAAGCAGCTTAGTTGTAATCTTATTGTCGTCAACTACCAAAATAAAAGGTTTTTTCATCTCTGCCCCATTACAGATATATTCTATTATATTGATAAATCATTACTTACTTCAAAATTCAAATTACTTTGCCTGTTTACGGATTTAAAATCGGGAGTCATATAAATCCATTAAAAGTAGCAAATTAATTTAAGAAATAAAAACGTACCATTTGTCAAAAAATTTCAACATTGCTCAATTCCTGTTTCTTCCGGCAAACTTTGCAACCCAGATGCTCAGTTCATATAAAACAAAGAGCGGTGCGGCAAAAATCAGCTGAGACACCGGATCCGGGGTAGGTGTGGCAACTGCAGCCAATACAAGAATAACAACGATTGCATGACGCCAATATTTTCTTAAGGCTTTATAATTTATTATGCCGAAACGGGATAATATAAAGGAAACCACGGGCATTTCAAAGAATATGCCCGAAGCAAGCAGCAACATGCTGATGAAGCCGAAATACTTGTTCACGTCAATCATGTTCTTGATTTTGGCAGTGCCGAAGGAGGCCGCGAAGTTTAGCATGGAGGGCACCATCACGTAGTAGGAGAAAGCCACGCCTGCCATAAAGCAAAGTGAAGTGAAGAAAGTGATTCTCCCCGCCCATTTTCGTTCCTTCTCGTAGAGCCCCGGGGCAATGAAAAGCCACAGCTGATAGAGCGTGTAGGGGAACGAGGCTATGATCCCGATGGTCAGTATCACCTTGAAAAAGAGAAAAGGCTGCCCGAACGGCTCGAGATTCTGCAGTACCAATCCCGCCCTCGAGGCGGGGCCGAGGAGGACTATATCCATGATGGGGGTGATGAAAAAGGCTACCGCGATGCTGCAGATGGTAATTCCCAGAACAGCAAGCATAAGCCTTTTGCGCAATTCTTCGAGGTGCTCGAAGAAGCCCATTGCCAATCCGCCTTCTTCCTCGTTTTCTTCCTGTGGTCCGCTCATTTTTTTCGTCATGTCCGAGCTTTCAATCGATAAAGACTATCCATTAACAATCCGTTCTTATCCGACAAAAATAGAAACAAATCAAGCAATTTCAAACATTCATCTCATATTATATTGCCCGGGCCGGCGCCATGATCATTTTTGGCGTGCAGCTCCATACCGGCGGAAGAGTTTTGCAGTGTAGCAAAGGGCCAGGAAGGATTCCCCGGCGACAACCGTGCAGCTTATGGCCACAAGGCTGCGGGGGCAGGCGACTATCCCGCCGAAAATCAGCACCGCAGAGAGAATCAGGGAGGCCACTATGAATTTTTCATGCCGGCCGGCAATAAGAAGTGCCTCGATGGTGTTTGAAAGCATCACGGGGATGAAGGAGAAGGATAATATCTTCAATGCGGGGACGGAGCTTTCAAATTTGAAAGTGAGATTCATCAGGAAATCCGCGGAAAAGAAGAGCCCGAGACTAATTGCGGCGCCTGCGCCAAGCGACGCAGCGAAAACGAGGACTATTGCCCTGTTCGAGGGGCGCTCTCTCCTGGAGAATTCCGGGAGCAAAGTGTTCAGCACCGCGCCGGGAATGATCCTGAGCATGGTCAGAAAGCGCATGGCGGCAGAGAAACTTCCCGCCATAGCGTTGCCCGAGAACCAGGCTATGGTTAAAAATGATGAGCGGAATTGCAGCACGCTGCTGAAATTCACGCCGAGCAGCCTTGCCTGGGCAACGGCTTCCCGGTATGCCGCGCAGATCTCCGCCCTGCCTGACGGGACTCGCATCAGCTGCACCAGCGATTCGTGCCGGGAATTGATTTTACCGGTGATCCTCGAGTATGCAAATGCTTTGCCTGCTTCGGCCAGGCCATAGAAAGCGAAAATCAGCCAGAGCGACGGGCACAAAAAAAGCGAAGCAAAGCAGAACGCGTAAAGCGCTATGTTGCCTGTGGTTTCAACTTTCGATATGGTCCGCATCCTGCCGAGCCCCCTGAGTGCGGCTTTCAGCGTGGCTGAGACTGAATAGATGTAGTTCCATGCCAGAAGGGGCAGAAATTCCCAGGAGCCTGCAATGGTGTAGCCAATGGCCGCGGTCGGGGCCACGATTACGATCCAGATCAAATTTTTTGTTCTTTGGGAATCTATTATGATTTTCCCCGCGAGTTCGGGTGCCTTTGCCACCTCGCGCGGTATCCTGAGGTCATATGCCAGCTCGGAGAGCGTCCGGGAGAAAGTGGCGACAAGGAAGCAGTTCGTATAGAGCCCCAGGTTGAATTCTCCGAAATACCTGCCGTAAACAATCGAAAAGAGAGCCATCAGGGCAAACGAGAGCAGGTCGGCGGATAGCAGTGCCATCACGGAGCCGGTTACTTTTTTCAGAAATTCTTTACTTGAGGGCATAATAATTTAATTTAATTTCAAATTGCACTTTATTTTTGCAATATAAGTAAGATTTGATAAAGATTAAATCAATGCCGTCGATAATAAAGAGCATCATGTGGAATTTGCTTTTGATAAAGGTGGTGATGCTCTTTGGGGGAAAGGAAACCTAAGTACTCAGCGGCAGAAATTTTGAATTAAGGAGCGGGTGGGTGGTGCAATTCTGCCGCCCTGAATAAATATGGGATGGATTTTCGGCGCCGCGGGCGCGAATATAAGCCCCGAAAACGAGGCGGAATTCAGGGCCCTTCACGGGCCGGCAATAACAAGGCTCTCGTCCGGGAGTTTTTATATCGCCCTTGGCGGAATAGATGAAACCTGCCTTTTCGGCACGGATGAGGGCGAGTCCGGCGCGGAAGGATTTGCCGTGTCGGGCTATGGCATATGCGGAGGCGATGCCGGCAGCTTCAAGCGGATGGGCGTGCCTGAATGGAAAAACGTATTCCGGGCCCCGGATCTCAGGAACTGCCTGCGCGGGCTGAACGGGCATTTCGCGGGCGCTTTCTATCACGGTGATGTCATCGAGCTCTTCACCGATTCTCTCGGCACGCGCGAATTTTACGTGGCACGTTTCGATGGCAGGGTAGTATTTACAACGCGCCTTGACTGGGCTGCCGCTTTCCTCGAGGAAAAATCCTTCAACCTTTCAGCACTCTCTACGAGATGGCTGATGCAGAACCAGCTGGATTGCAGCACCATTGTCAACGGAATTGAGCGGCTTTCTGCAGGCGGCTACTGCAGAATAAGCCCGGGCGGGATAGATTGCAGCAGCACATTATACTCGCCGGAACCACCGAGAGCCGGCGAGACGCTCGAGGGCCTTCTGCACGGCTTCATGCACGTGGCTGAGCACGAGGGCTACAAGCTGAGCCTTGCACTATCCGGCGGATTCGATTCACGTGCCATACTGGCGCTCCTGATTGCCGGAGATTACAGGTTCCGCGACACTTTTTCGCTCGGCCAGCCTTCCCATCCCGACAGCATTGTTGCAGGGATGATGGCGCGCTACTATTCCCTGGACCGGCAGTGCCTGGTGCCGAATTACTCGAGCGAAGCCCTCTCTTACGAGAAATTACTCGAGTTTTCCGCTTTCATACAGCTTTCCGCCCCGATTAGCGAGATGCCCGTGAAGGATCATTATGCAAAGCTTCATGACGGCAGGAAGTTCGTTATTGACGGCTGTTGGGGCGAGATAGCGCGGAGGTCGTTTGGTGCGAAGATACTGATCACCGGGGCCCGTGCAATTAAGAACCGTGATGCGGCGGGGATTCTGAAGATGTTTTCTCTGCCGAGGGCAGAAATCTTCGCACCCGATGTGCATGAGGAAATGAAAAGGCTTGCCCTTCAATCGTCGGCAAAGCTGGCGGACGGAATGCCGAGGGCAGGCGAATTGCATCCTGCCGATTGGATAGATCTATATTGCGCGCGGTTCAGGCTCCCGAACACGGCAGGATTCGAGCAGTCGAGGATCGACACGCAGGCTTTGAGCATGAGCCCGTTCTCCCAGCCCGCGATACATGATTACGTCTTCTCTTTACCGCTGAAGTCAAGGAAGAATGCAGCCCTCTTCAAAGATATGATAAGAAGGCACGCGCCTCAGCTGGAGCAATACCCGCTTGTCAAGGGCAATATTGAAGTGCCGTATTTTCTGCACCCGATGGCGGGCAAAATCGTCGGGAAAGCCAAAAAAATTGCCGGCAGATATTACCGCGACGACGGCAACCGGCGCATGTTGGACGCCTGCAAACCCTTGATAAATGATATAATTATATCGAAATCGTTCATGGAGTACAGCCTTTATGACACGAAAAAAATCATAAAGGCCGTTGAAGATTATTATAAAGGAAACAGCGACGAGGAGTGGTTCCTCGTGTGGTTTTTGACCTTCGAGCTATTCCGGAGAGTCCTGGAAATCAAGTGATTCATCTTCTATGCCCTTTTGCCCGAGGATCTCGACTGCCTTCGCGGCATATTCTTCCTCGACCATCAGCTTGATTGCCCCGATGGCATCCTTAACCATCCATGTCATAAGCGAGGTCATCTCATCCTGCAGATGGCATGGAATGCCTTCGGATTCGAGCTTTGCCTGCGCCAGCTCCGCGTCCATTATTTCCTCGAAGCGTTTCACAAGAACGAAATCCATGGCGTATCTCCTCAATTGTTTCAGTTACCGCGTCAAAACCGGAAAATTCACTTTCTTACTTTAGAAACGTATCACGGTTTGTTATATTTAATAATTTTTATCCCTGCCCGGGCAGAAACCTGCGGCAGCCGGTAATTCTGCCGCAGGTTCGCGCGGGGGGCTTTTATATTCTTGCTACAAGCCCGACGAAAAACATTCTGCCGGACATCGGCAGGCCGACCTGACCGTAATAGAACTTATCGGTTATATTGTTAATCCTGACAAAAAGTTCCGTCAGTGTGCCGGCAATCGGAGGCAGGTTGTACCCGATCCTCGCGTTGAGCAAGGCATAAGGATCCAGTTCCTCGAAATCGCCGTACTTCGGATTGAGCCCCCACTGGGTGCCCATCAGCTCAACCTCGACCCTTGGCGTCAGGCCGAAGGGCATGGCGTAAGAAGCACTGAAGAATCCTGAAAACTCAGGCTTATACTCCAGGTGCTTCACATCCTTGCCATCGTCCTTGCCATCGGAATTCATGACAGTAAAGATGGCCTCAAGATCAAGCATGTTGACCGGTTTATATCCAAGTGTCAGCTCCGCGCCAGTTATTGTGGCTTCGGAGTAGTTCACTCTTTTCTGCAATTTCTTTCCGGTTGAATCCTTGAATGACACTTTGGCAATCAGGTCGTTGTAGAAATTTCCGAAGGCAGTCAATGTAGCCGAGAAGTTCTCGGTTGAATAGGCTGCCCCGAGCTCCGATATTATCGCGCTCTCGGGCTTCAGGTCGGGATTGACGACAAACTTGCCAAGGGCGGCGTCGTAGCATTCGCGGAGGCTGGGGAACCTGGTTTTTTTCGAGACGTTGGCGAATATGTTCACGTTATTCGTTATCATGTATTTCCCGCCCAGAAAAGCCCCGATGGCATCCATGGAGGTGTTCTCCGCATCGGTGAAGAGTCCGGTTTTCGGTGTTTTCATGTAATCCCACGTAAGGCCCGTGTGGACGTTCAGCCTGCCGAAATTGCCGCGATACTCTGCGCCGGCCGAGAATATGTTCTGGCTGAACTCCGTCTTGTCTTCCTTGCCGCCGGAAATCTTCGTCATGTCGTGCGATGACATCGTGCCGTTGAGAGCGACTATAACGCGCTGGCCGGGCAGGAACATGTATTGCATTGCCACCCTCGCGCCGGTTGTCTTGTCGTCATCTTTCTGCACATCGAGTATTTCCTGATACGTGGCTGAGGAGTAGTTGTTGATTGTCTGCTTGAATAAGTCTTCCCACACTGTTGCCTTGACCGAGAATTCTTTCTCGCGGCAGAAGAAGTGCTCTCCGTTGAAAGTAATGATATTGCGGTTCCAGTCCGGGTAGCGCCAGTATCTTGCACTTCCGGGATCCTGGCTTGTTTCCGGCGCCACGCCCTTCTCGGCGTTAATGTGATTGAACGACAGCCCGAGCGTGGTGTTGTCGGAGAATTTTGCCTCGGCCCTTGCATATGCCGAAAGCCTTTCAAGATCAGTGTTCGTCCTCAGCGAGGAGTTCATGTTCTGGTTCCTGAGGGAATCCGGGGCATTGGCGGAAAGCAGCATACCGTCCGACTTTGTGTAGGAAACATTGGCCAGCCAGTTGAAGATGCCAAAGCGGCCGTCGTTAGTGATTGAATATAGCTGCGATCCGGCGTCACCGGCCTGGATCCGGGCGGTTGTTCCGATTCCGTCCGCAGCTCTTTCGATAGTGCTGATATTCATGGCACCGCTCAGTATGTTTGCCCCGTAAAGAATGGAATTGGAGCCTTTATTCACTTGTATGCTGCCGATGATGTCCGTTGGGATCATGCTCATGTCCATGCGGTTGTCCCATGGGACGTTGATCATGGCGCCGTCGAAGAATAGGCCGAGGTGGCGCTCTCCCGCCCCGCGAAGATACACGAGGCATTCGCCCCTGGAATTAGTTGCCACTTTCGCGGCCGGTATGTATGCCCCCAGGTCGGTCAGTGATACCGCGTCGGCAGTTTGAACCAACCTGTAGTTGACGAAATTGGAAGTGGAAATTGCCACGTTGGGTTTTTCTTTTTCGCCGGTGGCAATTATCTCTCCGAGCCTGTAAACTCTTATAGTGTCCTTTTTGACATTCCCTGCTGCCATTCCGGTTACACTCGAGATGGCGAGGCACAGCAAAATTGCCGTAATTGTCTTTTTCATTGATAATTCCGAATATTAGTTTAAAAATAATTTGATGTCGTGTTTAAACCAATATTTCGGGCGGGGGCTCTTCGGGTGAGTAATTGCGGGACGAGAAACTGTCGTTTATTCGTGGAAATGCTGCAAGTTCGAATTGGGATGGAAATCGCGTGAAACCGCCCGGGAATACAGCGTCGAAACTGAATAAATGCAAATATTTAAGAGCTTTTGCATTATTTGATTTTCCTCCGGATATTTCATTCATGACGTAATTGGATAATGCTTTGTATAGCCGCTCTTCCTCGTCATCATCCAAGCAGATGAAAGAAATATCGGCACCCCTGCGCTCCTCCCTGACTATGTCGTAGAGCCTGCCTTTGTATGTGAATTCGGTTGAATTGAGCCGCCGGTAAGCGGGGTCGTCCACTCTTAGCTTAATTTTATCGAATTTACCGGATTCGTTCCCTGTGAGAATAGTTTGCCTGACCTCTGCCCTGATCCTGCCCTGGAGCGTTTTGAACACTGCTATATAGCCGACAATGTCGAAAACCACGGATAATATGAGCAGTATTGGCAGTATTTTTTTCAACAGCAATCCTTCGATAAACATCAGCTTCAAAATTAGTTAATCCGGGAAAAAAAGTATAACAAAGATTGTCAAAAAGGATATTTTTGCACTTTAAAATTTTATCGAGAGTCGAATACATTGTTTATCGGAGAATTCGCGGCACTCGGGGCCGCCCTGCTTTGGTCGGCCAATTCAATCCTGCTGACGGATGTTACCAAAAAAATCGACGTCATGCAGACGAATGTTGACAGGATGATAATCGGAGCGCTGCTGCTGGCTGTCACGATGCTGCTTCTTGGTGTCCCGCTGAAATGCAGCGTGATGCAGTTAGCCTATCTATCCCTCAGCGGTATAATCGGCCTCGTGGTTGGTGACAGCTTTTTGCTTAAGTCATTCAAGGAGATCGGCCCGAGGCTCAGTATGCTCCTGATGTCGTCCAATCCGGCACTTGCCGCGATACTCGCGTATTTCTTCCTCGGTGAGCGCCTGAATGCCTGGGGGCTGCTCGGCATCGCCCTCACGCTTGGCGGCATAGCCTGGGTTGTCCTGGAGGGGAAGCCTGGAGAAAAGAGCAAGAAGCATAACGTGTTCGGTATTTTCTGCAGTTTCATGGGAGCCGTGGGGCAGGCCTCGGGCCTGTTGTTCGCGCGCCTGGCTTTCAATGAAGGCAGCGTGGATCAATTCGCCGCCACTCTGATAAGGCTCCTGTCTGCTATCGCGGTGCTTTTCCCTGCAGTTATTCTTATGAAGCGCTATAAGATGCCGGTCAGGCTATACCTGGCCGACAGGAAGACATTCAACAAGATCTTCATCGCCACTTTTTTGGGCACTTACATCGGCGTGACGTTAAGTTTTGTTGCAGTGATTTACACAAAAGTCGGGATCGCCAGCACTCTTATGTCAACAATGCCGGTGATCATGCTGCCGATATCATATTTTTATCTTAAGGAAAAACTGAGCTACAAAGCCGTGGTCGGCGCGCTTGTGGCTGTTGGCGGGGTTGCAGTGCTTTTCATGGTCTGAGGGCTGTTGAAAAAGTTTTCTTGCCCCTATGGAAAAATTTAGTAGTTTTGAGCTGTTGTTCATTGCAAGA
>CAZIHB010000004.1:0-4287 GCA_964538535.1 uncultured Hyphomicrobiales bacterium
GTGCTGTCGGTATTGATGCGAAACTTGATCCAGACCTCGGCCGAGACCCCGTTTTTTTGGGCTTCCTCGGGCATTTTCAGCTCGGCTTCCTTTGCCGCGGAGTAGTTTTTCCATCCTGAAAGGGGGGAAGGCAAGGAATCGGGACGTACTAAATATTCGTCATATTTATTATTATAATCTTTGTCATTTATTATGTTCGGGTTTCCAGAGTTATTTCCAATGCTGCAGGAAAACATGAATAGCACGAAAATGCCGGGTATAAGCAAAATTGAGTATTTGAGTGCGCGGGCTCTCGATGATTTTGGCTTTGTTAACATTTTAATTCTCTTAATAATTGATTTACCGTTGAAATTGTTGGCTAAATCAAGCAATTGCACTCCAATCGCCTGGTCGAGCATGGTGTTCATGTAGTTGTCTGTTTTTTCTTCGGGTGTGCCGGCGCGGCTTGAAGCGGCTTCACGGTCGGCCAGATACTCGTGCACTTCGCGCATTTCCTTCCCGAGAATATATATGAACGGGTTGAACCACTGAAGGGCCTTCACTGCCTCGAGGAACAGGATGTCCACCGAGTGCAGCTGCTTCGCGTGAACCATCTCGTGGCGTATGATGTCGTCCGCGTGTTTGCTTCCGAAGATGCCGCGGCGAAGAAATACCATCCCAAGAAAAGTGAATGTGCTGATATTATTATCAATCTCGTATAATCTTGCACCATTGCAGTCGATTGCCGATGCTTCCTTCTTTATCCTCCATATTTTGTAAATGCCGGAAAGAGTGATGGATAGCGACACCGCGGCTCCCGCGAGATAAATAAACATCAGCAAATTGATCAGGCCGGGCCTTGTCGTTTCAATCGTTTTCACTTCCGTTCCTTTCTCGCTTCCTGAGATTGAGAGCGAATTTTCCCTGAGGCCGGTCTGTGCGGCCAAATATCTTTCCGGATCGGATTTAATCATGCTGACGGCTCTGGGCACAACGTTCCTCGGGATAGCCCCTCCCATGTCCTGAAGCTTAATGTATGGAACCGTCAAAGATCCGATCAGGACAGCCAGCAGCAGGTACCTGTTAAGCCTGAAGAAGGTCTCCCGCTTTAAAAAAACGAAATAAAATACAGTCATAAGGCAGACTGCCCCGGCCGCGGCGAGCTGGTTCACAATGAAACTTTCCATGATCACTCCCCAATCTTTTTATTTTTAAGAATATTTTTCAATTCCTCGATGTCGTCCATGGTCAGCCGCTCGTTGTTCGTGAAGAATGAGACAAGGCGGCTGAACGAGTTGCTGAAGTAGTTTTTCATGAATCCGCTCATCATGCCGTCGATATAGCTGTCCTTAGAGATAAGCGGGTAATATCTGTAGGAATTGCCAAAATCCTCGTGTGCAATCACACCCTTCTTCTCGAGTATCCGGATGATCGTCGATACGGTGGTGTAGGCCGGCTTCGGATCGGGGAATTCCTCGACTATCTCTTTCACGAATGCTTTCTGCTTTTCCCAGAGCACGAGCATCACCTGCTCTTCTGCTTTTGTAAGATCCTTCATATCGCTACTAAAACCTTAGTTGAACATGCTGCAATATATAACTAAGAATTTAGTTGTGCAACTATAAAATTAGTTATGTCGGAAAATATTTGAGCCTGAACAGGGTCAATCGGTAAAATTCCGCTCATGGTAAGGAATTCCAAAAAAAAATTTAAAAAAAGGTGTAACGAAATGCCTGCTCAACTGTTATTATAGGATGGGAACGGACGTGGATTAACAATTAAGGAGAATTTATGGGGGCATATCGACTACTTTGCATTTCGGCCTTCTTTTTTTGCGTATCGTCTTTATTTTCGATGGAAGGCAGCTGGAAAAATATCATATTCAAGGATAATTCGGCTTTTAACGAACCCGGATTAACACCAAGTAATATGCAGAATATATTTCAAACGGACTCAACTTATTGGTTGGCTACAAATGTTTATACATATGGAATGGATAAGCATTTCTCTATCAGGGAAAAATATTCAGGGTATGATATTGATCCCTCAAGCATAGGGGACAATCTCAGAGCTCACTCAATTTGGTATGTAGCACACCCTCAGGGTAAAAATTTACTTATGTGGTCCGGTTGCACCGCTTTTGAAAAAAAAGCAACCGGATGGGAGAAGTGTAAACTATTTCCCGATAACAAAAAAATTGAAGCCGTTATGCAGCTGAAAAGCGGTAAATTAGCTGTATTTTCATCAGATAGCGCATGGAGATATAATCCCGATGACAATACAATCGATGCCAGAATTAAAACAGGTGCGCCTACGCCGGGATTTTTTTTAAAAAATATCGCAACTATCGGAGACACAGTTTATTATGATTACTTTGGCAGCGGCAAAATGATTTCGTTTGACTTCAATCAAATTAAGTCATACAATATGCAGCAGTTTGCTAAATTAGATTATTGGATGGGCGGAATTAAGGCCTTTCACGATACTTTGTATTTTGCAATAAATGATGTGATCGGGAAAGCATTCAAAATCTTCAAACTTGCCTCGGATAGTCAATTTACAAGAATAAGCATTCCTATGGGTGATTCGCTTCTTAAAAAATATAAATCCCCATATCTGACAGAATTCGCAATAGATTACAAGGGCAGGTTCTGGCTTATTGTTGGAGAAAGGTTCGATCCGAACAAGGAGATTCTCTTGTTGGATTCTGGAAAGATTATTGACCCATGCCCTGAGAGAAATAAAAGCCTGCTGTATAATAACTATTTGATCAAAGCGTATGATAAAAAGATTATAATATCCGGTTTTTACAATAATGAATACTCTGCTTTTGTCTCCGTTTATGACGAGGATCCCGACGGCCTTGGGGTAGAGAAAGCCGAGAGATATGACGCTCTGTTTTTCCACTCAATGACGCCGATACCGGCAAAAAGCTCTCTGGTGCTCACTTATGGGGCTGACGAGGTGAGTTCAGGTAACATTAGTGCAAGAGTGTTTGATTTCTTTGGCAACGAAATTAACAAAACAGAAGTATTGTGGACTGAATTCAACAACAAAACCGGTTATGGCAGGCTGGAAATAGATCTGCACGGATTGGCAAACGGCATCTACATTGTTAGAGTGACAAACGGGAATAATTCTTTTGCTAAAAGCTTTGTAGTAATGAATTAGGTTGATAAATGAAGGTAAAAACTATATTAACAGCCGCATTGTTAGCTCTATCATGCAGCATTTCATTGAATGGGCAAATGCTTTCAGGCAGGTTTTATTATCTGCCGGTTCCGGGTATGAACTGGTATGCTCCGGGGAGCTATCAGGATATCATAAAATGCGGAGAAAATTATTACGCATTGCTTACTAATTCAATTGCTACTCTCGGTCCGCACCTTGATTCATTGTCCTTGGATATTAACGTGAGAGGTGCCAATGCCGAACTCGTGCAATGCCTGACAGATAAATATTCGAGACCTGTTATATTCTCAGGGGGGTATATATCCGTAAAGGAAGGCAATACATGGAAACACTATACCAAGGACCTTGGCCTAAGCACCAACTTAATATACGGCATGGCCTCCACGAAAAGCGGCGATGTCTATATAGCAACTCAGGAAGGCCTTGTGAAGTTCGACGGGGATGAATTCAAAGCAGATACGACTACATTTAACATAAATTACGATTATATAAGATATTTTCCTTCGTCAGACGGGCAGATCGCTTCAAAAGGCGACACCGTCTATTATGTTTCAATAGACAATAACATTGTTTCTTATTGTAAAGACCATATATTTAAGAAAAAATGTATAGATGAATTTAAAAATGGAGATTACCAGCATATTTACGAGCTAAAAAATATCAGGGATACAATATATCTTCTACTGCACCACAAAATATCTAAAACTTACAAAATTTTGAAATACGAAAGTGATACGACAGAGTGCTTTGATTTTTACAAGACTCGATGCCCTTATTGCGACAGCTCGGATTTTCTCGTGTATTCATTTAACATCGATAAAAGAGGCAGGATATGGGCGGGAGTGTCTTATGCCCTGACGAAGAGTAGCCGAAAATTCGGTCTATTTGTGTATGACGGCAAAAACTGGCTGATACCGGAGATAAGAAAGGATATAAAGCTTAATTATATTCGTAAAATAATAAGCATTGAAGACAAGATGTTTATTTTATCGGTGAACAATCCTCAAAATGATTTGATCGTTTACGATGACGACCCGACGGCAGTGCGTGACTTCTCTGCAGGTCAAGGTTTATCAGTCTCTCCAAACCCGACGGGCGGGCCTGCAACGCTCACTC
>CAZIHB010000004.1:4297-17690 GCA_964538535.1 uncultured Hyphomicrobiales bacterium
AGCATAGTTCGAGCGGTGGATGTGACAGGCAGGGAAATTGTTCTTTGGCATGGAATGCTTACTGAAGGCAGCAGCACCATTCACCTCGATATGAGCAGCCTCGCAGCGGGCTGCCACAATATCATAATCGAGAGCGAGAGCGGAGTTGAATGCGTGAAGATAGTGAAGGAATAAAAAGAGAATAGCCCGGCTGACATAAATAATGCAGCCGGGTCGAAAAAATCAGTATCTGAATTCCCGACAACAGCTCCAAAAAAAAGGGACACGACGTTGCGTGTCCCTTAAGCTCTATAGCAATTTCCAAAATGAGCGATTACTTGTCGTCATCAACCACGGTGAAGTCAGCTTCCTCGAAGTTACCGCCTTCTTTCTTCGCTTCCTTGCCTGCCTGTTCGCCCGCTCCCTGGGGGCCGCCGGGCTGAGGCCCCTGCTGGCCCGCGCCCTGATACATCTCCGTGGATGCCGCGCTCCATGCCTGGTTCAAAGTATCCATCGCGGTGCGCATCGCGGCAAGATTGTTCTCTTTCACCGCGCCGGCAAGTTTGTCCTTGGCTTCTTCGATCTTCACCTTGTGATTCGCCGGCAGTTTGTCGCCGAGGTCCTTCAGCTGTTTCTCTGTTGAGTAAACAAGCGCGTCTGCCTGATTCTTCACATCAATTTCTTCCTTGCGCTTCTTGTCCTCTTCGGTGTTCCTGAGGGCATCCTGTCTCATCTTCTCAACTTCATCCTTGGAGAGCCCGCTGGATGATTCGATCCTGATATTCTGCTCCTTGTTGGTGGCCTTGTCGCGTGCAGTCACGCCGAGAATTCCGTTCGCATCGATATCGAACGTTACTTCAACCTGCGGGATGCCGCGGGGTGCCTGGGGAATGCCGTCCAGGTGGAACTTGCCCAGCGAGCGGTTGTCGCGTGCCATCGGGCGCTCGCCCTGCAGCACGTGGATCTCCACCGATGTCTGGTTGTCCGTTGCAGTCGAGAATATTTCTGTCTTGCGAGTCGGGATAGTCGTGTTTGCGGGTATCATCTGCGTCATAACGCCGCCCATCGTCTCGATGCCGAGTGTTAAAGGCGTCACGTCGAGAAGAAGCACGTCCGTCACATCGCCTGCCAGCACGCCGCCCTGAATTGCAGCACCAACCGCCACAACTTCGTCAGGGTTAACGCCTTTGGAGGGATCCTTGCCGAAATATGACTTCACGAGTTCCTGAACTTTCGGGATTCTCGTGGAGCCGCCTACGAGGATAACTTCATCAACCTGCTGGGGCGTGATCTTCGCGTCCCTGATTGCATTTTCAACAGGCTTCAGCGTCCTTTCGAACAGGTCGGCGCAAAGGCTTTCAAATTTCGCGCGTGTGATGTTCACATTCAAATGCTTCGGGCCTTCTTCAGTGGCAGTGATGAATGGCAGGTTCACGTCGGTCTGCAGCATCTGCGAAAGCTCGATCTTTGCTTTCTCGCCTGCTTCGCGCAGCCTCTGGAGTGCCATGGGGTCCTTGCGCAAATCGATGCCCTCGGCTTTCTTGAATTCGTCGGCAAGAAAGTCGATCAGCCTCTGGTCGAAGTTGTCGCCGCCAAGGTGAGTGTCGCCGTTCGTGGATTTCACCTCGAACACGCCGTCACCGATCTCGAGAACGGAAATATCAAACGTACCGCCGCCAAGGTCATAAACGGCGACAGTCATGTTCTTGCCTTTTTTGTCAAGGCCGTAAGCAAGCGCGGCTGCCGTCGGCTCGTTGATGATTCTTCTTACAGTCAGCCCTGCAATCTCGCCGGCATCCTTCGTGGCCTGGCGCTGAGCGTCGTTGAAGTAGGCCGGGACGGTAATTACTGCTTCAGTGACTTTCTGCCCGAGGTAATCCTCAGCGGTCTGTTTCATTTTCTGGAGCACCATTGCAGAAATTTCGGGCGGTGAATAGAGCCTGCCGTTAATATCAACGCGCACGGACTGGTTATCGGACGATGGGGCCACCTTGAACGGCACCATCGAAACTTCTTCGTTCACTTCCTCGAGCCTGCGGCCCATGAACCTCTTTATTGAATAAATTGTGTTGTGCGGGTTTGTTACGGCTTGGCGCTTTGCAGCCTGGCCCACGAGCCTCTCGCCGTTCTTCGTGAATCCGATCATTGACGGGGTCGTCCTGCCGCCCTCGCTGTTCGCTATCACGGCCGGCGAGCTGCCTTCCATCACCGCGACGCAGGAGTTTGTCGTTCCAAGGTCAATTCCGATTATTTTTCCCATAAATCATTCTCCTTTCTAAATGCTCTGACAAAGTGTCTATATAATATTTCAGTTTGTGTCATTTTGGCATTAATTGCGACAAATTGTCTCAATTTTTTGTGCCCTTATTCAAATAATCACTAACACCACAACTATTACACATACTGTGCCAAAAAATGCTAAATGGCGCCAAAGTAATATTAATCTTTTTTATTTGTAGCAAAGCTATACGCAACAGGCTGCAATTACAAGGGAAGCAGAAAGCTCCGAAATGGTTGAGGCTTGATCGGCCGCCGGAAAAAATGCGCGTTACTGCTTCAGCTTACTAATAAAAAAAGGGGCTTTCTCTCGAGAGCCCCTTACAAATTATGCTATTATTATATTTACGGCTGAAATAATCCCGCTTATTTCACCACTTGTGTCTCTTCCACCTGCGAGACCATGTAATTATTGCCGGGATTGATCACCATCGCCACGAGCCTGAGCTTTTCGGGTCTCCAATCCTTGCCCTCGGGGATTACGTAAACAAATTTCTTCGATATCTTCGTGCCTGCCTTTATCGCGGCGGTGCCGAGCGGTTCGCCGAAAACTCCGCTCATCGCGCCCCTCATGACTGCATTGTGCACGTATTCGGGAATTTCCGGAGGTGTCTTGGTGTAGTCCTTTTGATAATTAACAATGCTGTCCTCGACCATCAAAACGCTCAAATTCTGTGCTTCGGAAGCATCCTTCAAATATTCGATATTGACGTCAAGGTTGATTGTTCTCGTGGCGGCAGACCATGACGGCGTGAGCGAGAGCTTTACGTCGCCGCTCAATGCAAGCTGCGCCTTCACGGCTTCTTCCCACTTGGATTGATTCATGACGAGGTCCTCGCCGAATTTTGCGCGGTTGATAAGCCCGTTTGGAGTGCCGAGATTGGTGCCTATGCCAAAATAGGCATCAAGCGTGTCGCCGGATTTAGTCCTGAAATCATACGTGAAAGGTGCTTTTTTGTCAGGAATGGCAAAACTGCCCACGTGATAAGAAATGAGCACCACCTGCGAGCCGTAAAGTTCCTTGAGCCTGTGGGCTACCACGGCGGCAGCGGGGCAATTCCCGCATTTGAAGCCGGTGAATTCCTCGATCAGCACTTTTTTAGCTGTCGTATCCACCGTGACAGGGCCGGCGTTCTGATATGGGTTGCTGATCTCGTCGCAGCCGCTGAACCCCGCCCAGGCTGCCATCAATGCAAAGAATATGCATATATTTGATAATTTTCTCATGTTTGCTCACCTAAAATGAAGTTGTCAGACATAAATACAAGCCGTTGGACGCCGGAACCGGCCTGCACACTCCGCCCACGCAGAGAATGCCGCCGCGCTGCCTGCCATAGCTGACCTGCAGCCTCGATGTTTCGAAAGCGTATGCCACCGAGTAGTTCAAATAGTGAAGTTGAAGGTCTTCCGAGTCGTTGCCGTAGTTGTACTCGTCATAGACAGTTATATACCATGACGGGGCTATGGTGTATTCCAGCAGGCCGAACAACCAGTTGCCGTTGGAATTGTCGGGCGTGTGGATCGCGGAGTCCTGCTTTGCCCAGGCGTGCTGCAGTTCGCACCTCAGTGATTGCGTCGGTGCAATTTTATATGATAGCTCGAGAACGACTATGTTCGAATTTACTTTGCCGTATTTAGGCGAGCCCTCGTTCTCGACTATGTCCCTGTCGTAAATCTCGCTTATGAAGGTTAGGCCGGTCTTGAACTCCTTTGACCATTTCTTGGAAATTTCAAAATTGAAATCTCGGAAATAGAGCCTGTCAGACATGTCGAAAAGCGATGAAGTGTATTTAAGCTCTTTGAATACCGTGTCAGCGCCGAATTTCTGATTGATACCCTTCACGATCGAGAAATTCGCGTTTACCTGAGTGCCGTATTTTCCGCCGAGCAGAGATCCGTTCTTGAATTTATAGTTTACGTCTGCCTGCACGCCGGCCTCTCCCTTAAGCTGCGTCGCGTAGGGATAGAGTGTGGCAAGCCTGTACGCGTGCTGACGCGTGATGGCCGGGATGTAGTTCATCGTGAGCATGTTGCCGCGCGCCGTGCGGTCAGAGCGGAAGTCCATGTTGTCGATGCTGTGGGCGTTCACTGCAATGCCGAAACCCTCGATGAAATAAGAGCCTGAAAGAATCAGCCCCTTCCCGGGAGCGTAGCTGTAATTGTTGGTAATCTTCGGGTCGTTGTATTTATAAGCATACTCTGCGTCGAAATTGAAGCACGAGCCCGCAAGGCCGAAACGCGTTGAATAGGCGAAAACATTTTCCGGCAGATTATAGAAAGACTCGTTGTCAGCCTGATAAACGCTCACAATGCTTCCGCCGAGATTAATTCTGATTTCCTTTTCCATGGCCGGGCCGAAGAGGTCATTAACCGAGACGTCCATATCCGCAGCACGGACAATACCATCACCCGTGCTCCAGAAGGAACGCTGCTTGCCGACGAGCCCCGTGAACTGAATGCCGCTTGCAGGGCGGAACTTCAGGCGCAGCCCGTCAAGAGCGTTGTCGAATCCGAGAGCTTTCTCTTCATAGGAGCGAAGTATGATGCCGCTGCCGAACTGCTCGTAGAAATTGCCGGCCGTGACGTCAAGCCTGTCGGAGGAGTAGCTTGCGTACCTGTATGCAATGCCGCTGCCCTTGTATCTCTGGTCTATACCCAGAATTGGATTCTGATAATTCTCGTAGCGCAGGCCGACGTTGAAATTGCCAAGCTTGTAGTTCAAGTTGAGGAATCCGCTGGAAAGAATTTTTTCTTTCACATCCTTTGCGCCGATGAGCGAATCCTTCTTGTAGGTCTGAGCTTCAATCTGAAAATTGCCGGAGAGCTGCCCGAAATCCCCCGATTGGGCGTGCAAACCGGTTGCGGCAAAAATCAATGCCGCGGATGCAATCACTTTTCTCAATAACTTCATAAGAAACCGATAAGATTGATAAAATATAGTAATTAATCTTTAGCTTTTAGTTCTTCCAGCAGGCGGTTTGCTTCAGCCTCGAGCTTATCAGCGTTGCCGTTCAGGCGAAGGTAATTCTCGAAGTCCGAAACAGCCTCGTTCACGTGCCTGTCAAGTTTCTGAACGACGCCGCGGCCATAGTATGCAAGGCCGTAGTCAGGGTTCAGCTCGATGGCTTTGTTGTAGTCAAGCAGGGCGTTGTTGTCTTCTTCCATGAAAAAATAGACGTTGCCGCGCGCGTAGAACGCTTCCGCCAGGCGCGGGGAAAGCGTTATGGCCTTGGTCAGGTCCTGTATCGCTTTGTTGTAATCTCCTTTGCCCGTGTAGCACAGCCCTCTGCCCAGGTATGCTTCAGTATAGCCGGCATTCAGGCTTATTGCTTTCTCGAAGTTCTCGATTGCCGGGTCATAATTCTGCAAATTAAACAAGGCCGAACCCCTTCCGTAATATGCCGGGGCATATTTATCGATCTGAGCAATAGCCCTGCCGTAAAGCTCGGCGGCTGATTTATAGTCCTGCGATTTAAGCGCCGCCACAGCCTGCTCGATGAGGGTTTGAGACTCCCCGGCCGAATATAAACCGGACTGCGGCAGGCAAAGTATGCCATAGAATGCCAGCATGATAAAAGTCTTTTTCATTCATATCCTCAATACAAAAAACATACCACTACGAAGTTTAAAAATAAAGGATTAAAATCATAAACAAAAGCGATTTGTTGTTTTTCCGCCAATTCTGCAACCGAGTCATCCTCCGGAGAATAATGATGCAAATAATTGATTAAAAGAAGGCAGAGAGGCCCGGCAGGCGGCGTGATGGTGCATTTTCCGATAAATCGGACTGCCGCGTGATAAACATTCCTGCAGGGCACGTTTCCACCCCCTTCGTCAAAAAAAAATGCAGGGACACCGCTTGGCGCGTCCCTGCATCCTTACTTCGCGTATATTCCTCTTATTGCTCATGCTTCACAATCAATCATAAAAGGCAAATGCTAAAATGTTGCATTTTTTTGGGCAGCACCATTTGAATTTATGATTCGCCTGAAGCAGTTTGCACTACATCTCTTCCCAGCTCTTTATTTTGATATCTTCAAGCTTCATCTTGCCGAATGCCATGACGAACGCGCTTGCCAGCCTGGCGTTCGTGATGAGCGGGATGTTATAGTCAACGGCGCTGCGGCGGATCAAATAGTCGCTGAGCAGCTCACGCTCGTCGAGGCCCTTGGGAATATTAATAATCAGGTCGAATTTTTTCTGCCTGATCATCGTGACGGCGTTGTCCTCGCTGTCCTGGTCGGGCCGATTGACGCGAATTGTCTCGATGCCCTCGTTTTTATAAAAATTATGCGTCCCCTCGGTGGCATAGACGTCATATCCCATCTCAATCATGCGCCTGACGCTGTTGGCAAGCTCTACCTTCGAGCGCAGCGGCCCGGTTGAGAGCAGTATATTTTTGCGGGGAATCTTATAGCCCACCGAGAGCATGGCGCAGAGGATCGCCTCGTAGTAATTCTCGCCGAGGCACGCCACTTCGCCCGTGGACGCCATTTCCACGCCGAGCACGGGGTCGGCCTTGTGCAGCCTCGAGAAGGAGAATTGCGGCGCCTTGACGCCGATATAAGAGAGATCAAATATCGATTTATCGGGTTTCTGGACGGGATTGCCGAGCATGGCGTTGGTTGCAAGCTCGATGAAGTTGCTCTTCAGCACCTTGGATACGAACGGGAAGCTGCGCGATGCCCTCAGGTTGCACTCGATCACCTTGATATCGTTGTCGCGTGCGAGGTACTGTATGTTGAACGGCCCCGTGATATCGAGCGCCGCGGCGATTTTCTCCGTGATTTTCTTGATCCTGCGCGCCGTCTCGACGTATATTTTCTGCGGTGGGAAGAGTATGGTCGCGTCGCCCGAGTGCACGCCGGCAAATTCCACGTGCTCGGAAATGGCGTAAGCAATAATTTTGCCGCGGTTTGCCACGGCGTCCATCTCAATTTCCTTGGCATCCTCGATGAATTTCGTGACGACAACGGGATACTGTTTTGAGACTCTTGCCGCGAGGTTAAGGAATTTCTCGAGCTCGCCGGGATTCGAAACCACGTTCATTGACGATCCGGACAGCACGTATGACGGCCTGACGAGCAGCGGGTAGCCGACTTCGCGCGCGAACTGCATGATGTCGTCCATGTCCGTCAGTTCCCTCCAGTCGGGTTGATCGACTCCGAGCGAATCGAGCAGCGCCGAGAATTTGTGGCGGTCCTCCGCCATGTCGATCGATTGGGGCGTGGTGCCGAGTATCTTCACGCCGGCGCGGTCGAGCTTCATGGCCAGGTTGTTCGGTATCTGCCCGCCCATCGATACGATCACGCCCCGGGGGGATTCGGCCTCGATGATGTCGAGCACGCGCTCGTAGGTGAGCTCGTCGAAGTAGAGCCTGTCGCATATATCATAATCGGTGCTGACTGTCTCAGGGTTGAAATTGACCATCACGGATCTCAGCCCGCTCTTTTTTATGGTGTTCACAGCGTTCACAGAGCACCAGTCGAACTCCACGCTGCTGCCGATCCTGTACGCGCCCGAGCCGAGCACGAGCACCGAGTTCGCGTCATGCTCCGGCGCCACGTCGCTCTCGTTCCCGTTATAAGTAAGGTAAAGGTAGTTAGTCCTGGCCGGGTACTCGCCGGCGAGCGTGTCAATTTGTTTAATCACGGGCAGTATTCCGGATTTTTTCCTGTGCGCCCGCACTTCAAGCAGCTCGTCATCCATGTTCCTTTCCTCGTCCTTGAAGACGAGCCGCGCGATCTGAAAGTCCGAGAAACCGGCCTGCTTTGCACTGCGCAAAAGCTCGGCGGGCAGCTCGGCCAGGGAATTGCAGGCCGCGAGCTCTTCCCTGAGCGCGAAAATATTGCTCAGCTTCTCGAGGAACCAGCGGTCGATCCTGGTCAGCTCGTGGATTTTTTCCACCGAGTAATTGTTGGCGAGCGCCATGGCGATGACGAAAATCCTCATGTCTGTCGGCTCGGAAAGCTCTTTCTCGTAGTCCTCGACCGTGAGGTCCTTATTGCCCACGAGCCCGTGCATTCCCTGCCCGATCATTCTCAGGCCCTTCTGGATTGCTTCCTCGAACGTCCTGCCGATAGCCATCACCTCGCCGACGCTCTTCATGCTGCTGCCGATTTGCTTCGATACGCCCTTGAATTTATTAAGATCCCAGCGCGGTATCTTGCACACTATATAATCGAGAGCCGGCTCGAAAAGCGCGGTTGTAGTCTTTGTGATCGAATTTTTAAGCTCGTGAAGGCCATAGCCGAGAGCGAGCTTTGCCGCTACGAATGCCAGCGGGTAGCCCGTGGCCTTTGATGCCAGTGCAGAGGAGCGCGACAGCCTGGCGTTAACCTCGATGACGCGGTAATCCTCGGAGGCAGGGTCGAGGGCGTACTGAATATTGCACTCGCCGACGATCCCGATGTGGCGGATTATCTTGATGGCCAGCTCGCGCAGCCTGTGGTATTCCCTGTTGGAGAGGGTCTGCGAGGGTGCCACGACAATGCTTTCTCCCGTGTGAATGCCGAGGGGATCGAAATTCTCCATGTTGCACACGGTGATGCAGTTGTCGAAGCGGTCGCGGACAACTTCATACTCGATTTCCTTCCACCCCTTCAGGGATTCCTCCACGAGGATCTGGGGCGAGTGGGCGAAGGATTTCGCCGCGAGTGATTCGAGTTCGTGCCCGTTGGAGCAGAAGCCGCTGCCAAGGCCGCCCAGTGAATAGCCCGAACGTATGATCACGGGGAAGCCGAGCGTTGCTGCTGCCTGCATTGCTTCTTCGAGGCTCTCGGCCGCGATGCTTCGCGGAGTCTTAACGCCTATCTCGTCCAGCTTCTTGATGAACATATCGCGGTCCTCCGTCTCGAGGATGGACTGCACCTGGGTGCCAAGCACCTCCACGCCGTATTTATCGAATACTTGTTCTTTGTATAACTCGATGCCGCAATTCAAAGCCGTCTGCCCGCCGAACGCGAGCAAAATTCCGTCCGGGCGTTCCTTCTCGATGACCCTGCGGACGAAATAGGGTGTGACGGGCAGGAAATAAATGCTGTCAGCGGATTTTTCCGAGGTTTGCACCGTGGCGATGTTCGGGTTGATCAGAACGGTTGCGATTCCTTCTTCGCGGATAGCCTTGAGTGCCTGCGAGCCCGAGTAGTCAAATTCGCCTGCTTCACCAATTTTGAGCGCACCCGAGCCGAGCACGAGCACTTTCTTTATTTGTTTTTCCATTTTCTCACGTTTTCCATAAATTGATCAAACAAAAATTCCGTGTCGAAAGGCCCGCCGGAGGCTTCAGGATGGAACTGAACCGAGAAAAAAGGCTTGGACAAATGGCGGATACCCTCGTTCGAATTGTCGTTCAGATTAATGAATAGCGGCTCCCAGCCGGCGGCGAGAGTGGAATCATCCACGGCGAAGCCATGATTCTGCGAGGTGATGAAGGCCCTGTTAGTGCCCTTCATCAGCACGGGCTGATTGTGGCTGCGGTGGCCGAAGCGCAGCTTGTATGTTTCGGCGCCGGCAGCAAGCGCAAGGATCTGGTTGCCGAGGCAAATGCCGAATATCGGCCTGTCGCCGTCGATTGCCACGCGAAGCCTCCCGATTGTGCTCTCGCAGCAGCGCGGGTTGCCCGGGCCGTTCGAGAGGAAAAGGCCGTCGTAGTCCTCCTGCAGGAAGTCATAATCCCACGGCACGCGGATCACGGTGGTGTCGAATTTCAGGAGCAGCCTGATTATATTGGCCTTTACGCCGCAATCCACGAGGACGATCCTGTATCTGCCGCTGCCGTAAACAATTCTTTCTTTCGTGCTCACAAGGTCAACGAGATTCTCGGAGTCGGTGTGGCGAAAGCCGATGTCCTCGTTGTTAATGATGATTTTGCCGGGCATGGCTCCCTGCTCGCGGATTTTTTTCGTCAGCGCGCGCGTATCGATGCCGCACAGTGCCGGAATCTTGTTTTCTTTCAGCCAGGTGCCGAGGCTCTTGACTGCGTTCCAATGGTTATATTTCTCGGAATAGTCCTGAATGATAAGGCCCGAAATATGGACGGAATCGGATTCAAAATCGGCGGGCAGGCCGTCGATGCATTTAAACTCGGGCACACCGTAGTTGCCGATGAGCGGGTAGGTGAGAGTGAGAATCTGGCCCTTATAGGAGGGGTCGGAAAGGCTTTCCGGATAGCCTGTCATGGCAGTATTGAAAACAACTTCCCCGGCAGCGGACCCCTCGTAGCCGAATGAATATCCGGGCAGATCGGTGCCGTCCTCGAGTATAAGGTGTGAGAGCGTATGTTGATGCATTTTTTTTCTCGTGTGTTTTATAAAGAAGAAAAAAACATTAAAGCAGGTTTAATAATAGTGTGATTAATCCTGGCCCCCGGAGGGTTAAGACGTGTATATGCACAAAAAAACTTTTTCTCGGGTCACCTCGAAAAAATTAATAATTTCAAATTCGCTAAGGCTAAATATACGCAAAATCAGGGAATCTGCCAAGCAATAGAAGCGCCTGCCGAAATGCCTCCGCGAAAGAAACCACGTTAAAGATTATAATTGATAAAGATTTGAAATATCGCATTAAATTTTATTATATTATACAAGTTGAAAACCAACCGGAGCGGCAGTTGAAAACGGTAATAATCGGGGGCGGCATGGGCTGCAGGTCCTTGCTGGAACTGACCCGGGAAAGTTTCCTGAAGGAAAGGAACATAGATGTGGCGGCGGTGGCCGATGTGAATGAAAACGCTCCCGGCCTGGTTTATGCCCGGCAGCTGGGGCTGCAGACCTTCGGCTCGGCGGCCGAGGCAATGGCAATGCCAGGGCTGGAGCTTGTGATAGCGCTGACCGGCAGGCACTGCGCGCTCGAGGAAATTAAATCCATGCTGCCCCCGGGAATCAACCTGATTGATCACGACATCGCGAAATTATTCTGGGACGTGGAAAACGCGAGGCTCGAGCAAAAAAAACACCTCGCGGAACTCGGCGCCCTGAGGAAGGACCTCGAGAAAGAGCAGCATCTGCTGCAGACAATTTTCGACGGGCTGGCCGACCTCGCCGTCGTGATCGACCGCGAGCACAAGATAGTCAGGGTAAACAGGAAATTCGCCGATTATATAGGGATAGACCCTGCCGATGCCATCGGGAGGAAGTACATCGACGTGCTGAAGGGCACGAGGATCGAGTGCAAGCCGGTGCAGGACAGCGCGATGTTCAACCTGATACTCAACACCGGCATACCCCAGTCGCTGATAAGGCGCACCGAGCCGCCGAACGAGAACCACTGGGAAATTACGCGCGTGGCGATCGAGGACGAGGACGGCAGCATAAACATGCTGCTCGGCACCTGGCACAGGATCACGGAAAAAGTGCTCCTGCACAGGGAAATAGTGGCAGCCGAGCATAGATTCAAAAGCTTTATCAATTCTGCTCAGGACTGGATCTCGGTCAAAGACCTCGAGGGGCGCTACGTCGTTGCCAACACGGCCACGGCCGAGCCTTTCGGCCTGACGCCGATGGATTTCATCGGAAAGAGGCCCGAGGAGCTGTTCCCGGGTGAATTATCCGAAATGATAGTGCGCAATGATAGCGAGGTGATAAGCTCAAAAAAGCCGCACTCCTTCGATGAGATAGTGAATGTCAGGGGAGAGGACAGGCATTTCGGCACGATAAGATTCCCGTTGACCGACTACAAAGGCGAGATCTCCGGCGTCTGCACGATTGCAAGGGATATAACAAACGAGGTCGTGCTTCGGCAGCAGCTTATAACAAACGAGAAGCTCGCGGCTCTCGGCAAGCTGGCTGCGGGAGTGGCGCACGAGATTAACAACCCGCTCACGGGCATACTGGCCTTCGCGGAGGACCTGCTGGAAGAGGCCGGGCCCGATGATGAGAAGGCCTCGGATTATAAGGTTATCATCCGGGAGACACTGCGATGCAGGGATATTGTCCGAAATTTGCTGGACTATGCAAAGAAGGATGAACCCGTCTTCCGCAGCGTTGACCTGAAGAATATTATAGAAAACTCACTCGTGCTCGTGCAGAGGCTGCCGCAATTCATGAATATCAGCATCAGCACGGACGTGGAAGAAGCCCTGCCCCGCGTTTCCGGCGACAAGAGGCAGCTGCAGCAGGTGCTGCTCAACTTCCTGCTTAACTCCGCCGACGCGGTTCAGGACGGGGGCGTGATCAAAATATCGGCTCGCGAGGACAGGCGGGAACAAAATTGCGTGGTATCCGTGGAGGACAGCGGTTCGGGCGTGCCGAATGAATTCCGCGACAAGATATTTGACCCCTTCTTCACTACAAAGGGGTCGAACGGGCTCGGGCTGGCAGTCTGCAAGAGCATAGTGGATCAGCACAAGGGGTTCATTGAAGTATCGGACGGGGAGCACGGCGCATTATTCCGCGTACATATCCCCTACGTCCGCCAGCAGGAAAATTCAGCTCAATGAAAGCATGATTGACGGCCGCGAAAGAATTAATGCCCGGGCATAATAACAGCGGGGAGGCAGCACGGGCACTATCCCGGGGAAAACCGCCGCAAAAAAATAACGGGAGGGGAGTGATTGAAAAAAATAAAGATATTAATTGTTGACGACGAAAGGATAGTGATCGAGTCTGTGATCAGGCACCTGAGGCACGAGGAAGATTATGAACCCGCCAGCGCGGAATCAGCCGACAAGGCGGTCATGATGCTGAAGGAGGCCTCCGGGCCCGGCAGGGAGTACGACATCGTCATCACCGACCTTATGATGCCCGGCATGGACGGTATGGAGCTGCTCGAGTGGCTGAAAGACAATTCCAAGCCATGCCTTGCACTGATGATAACCGGCTACGCGACGATAAGCACCGCACTAAGGGCAACCCGCCTGGGGGCGTTTGATTACATAGCCAAGCCCTTCACGAGGGAGGAGCTGCTGCGCGTGGTGAAGAGGGCCGCCGAGCTCGTCAGGGCATCGGGCGGGGCACGCCTGAGGGGCGATGCCCGGGGCGGAATGATGAAAATCGGCGAGAACACATGGATGAAGAAGCAGCCGGACGGAACGGTTTTGCTCGGCGCGGGGAAGGACTTCACGGACTCGCCCCGGGACATACGCTCCGTTTACCTGCCGGCCGTCGGGGACGTGCTGAGGCAGGGCAGCGTCTTTTTC
>CAZIHB010000005.1:0-17551 GCA_964538535.1 uncultured Hyphomicrobiales bacterium
AGGCAATACTAGCATAAAACTCTTCGACCGCCATTCGAATAAATTGATTATATTAAAACCTATGGGGTTCGATGTATGCAACTGTAAATCGTTTGTTTCAATTCGGAATGATCCTGGTAATGATTCTTTCTACTTTTTTAGATAATATTCTTATTTTGCAAGAAAAAACAGGAGAGGGTCATGGACGAAAAAAAAGCGAGAATTCTTTGGATTGACGACGAGATTGAGTTGCTGCGCCCGCATATTATCCTGCTCGAACAGCGGGGCTATATTGTGGATACGGCCTCCAACGGCGAGGATGGTATCGAACTCGTTAAAGAAAGGCACTACGACATCGTTTTTCTTGATGAGATGATGGTCGGGATAAGCGGCATCGAAACACTTCCGGTGATAAAGGATATAGACCCGTCCATTGTTGTTATAATGGTGACAAAGAACGAGGCTGAGAGCCTGATGGAAGATGCCATCGGCTCGAAAATCGACGATTACCTGACAAAACCCGTTAATCCCGCCCAAATCATTATGGCCTGCAAGAAGTTCCTCGAGAGGGAAAGAATTTCCGAGGAGCAGTTCACAAGAAAATATCTTCAGGGATTCACGGAGATTTCCGCGAAAATGCATGGTTACCTTTACTGGGAGGACTGGAAGGAAATATATCAAAAGCTTGTCACCTGGTCCATGGAGCTTGACAGATTCCCTGATTCCGGACTTAAGCAGACACTTCAGGATCAATGGAGAGATGCGAACACGGAGTATTCAAAATTTGTCGAGGACGGGTATAAAAGCTGGCTTGTCGATAAAGCAGAACATGCAGACCCTGTGCTTTCACCACACGTGATGGATAAATACGTGGCTCCCTATCTAAAATCGGGTGATCCGGTATTTCTCTTTGTCGTTGATTGCATGAGGCTGGATCAGTGGCTGGTGATGATGGATCTTCTGAAGCCGTATTATTCCGTAAAAATGGATTATTACAGTTCCATTCTGCCTACTGCAACTCCTTATGCAAGAAATGCACTTTTTGCCGGGCTTTACCCGTCGGACATCAAGAAATACTACCCTCAATGGTGGAATGTTGATTCCAACAGCGAGGACCACAAGCAAAACGCTTTCGAGAAGGAATTGCTTGAAGCATATATTGAAAGGCGGAGAATCAAGCTGAAAAGCAAAGTCAATTTTATAAAGATATTTGATACCGAGTTTGGAAAGAAGATAGAGCGGGAGATAACAAAATACGCGCAGAGCCATTTCACTGCCATAGTGCTCAACGCCGTGGACATGATAGCTCACTCACGCTCTGATTATGCCATTTTGAAAGAAATAGCGCCTGACGAAGCTGCCTACAGATCTTTGACAAAGTCATGGTTCCAACACTCCAGCTTCCTTGGTATGCTGAAATCGCTTTCGGAATTCAAAAACGCGAAAATCCTCGTGACAACGGACCATGGATCGATCCGATGCATGAGAGGCGTTAAGGTGGTTGGGGATAGAGATACATCAACCAATTTGAGATACAAGTTCGGCAAGAACGTCAAAGCTGAAGCCAAGCACGCCATGCAGGTCGGCAGCCCCGAAGTGTTCAGGCTGCCTCCGCACGGGATAACGGTTAATAACATAGTAGCCAAGGAAGATTATTATTTTGTTTATCCAACTGATTTCCATCATTACCTGGGCAAGTATCGTGACAGTTTCCAGCATGGAGGTATATCGCTGGAAGAAATGATTATCCCGTTTGTGAGCATGGAGCCACGCTAATTATTTGAAACAATCAAAAGAATCCGTATATTTGAGCATGGAAAAGGAGATATACACAACAAACAGTGAAGAAGAGACGATAAGTCTCGGCGAGAAATTTGCCAAAAGGCTTCATGAAGGCGATATCGTTGCCCTTACCGGAGAATTGGGATCCGGGAAGACTGAATTCGTCAAGGGAATTTGCAACTATTTCAACGTGTCTGAAATAGTCACAAGCCCCACGTTTACGATTATGAACCAATATCGTGGTTCATTGGGCGATGAAGAAATATCCATTTTCCATATCGACCTTTACAGGATAAAGAATCTTGGCGAGCTGGATGAAATCGGGTTTGATGATTGCGTGCTCGATGTTGACAACATCAAGCTGATAGAGTGGGCTGAAAAAGCCGACGGCAGAATCCCCGAAACATCATACTTCATCAATATCTTTCTGATGCCCGACAAAGAGGATGAGCGCAAGTTCGAGATTATTGCTTTTCATAACTGAAAATCAGAATACAAAAGTCCGAAATAAACAAGGCCGCTTTTTTCATGTAAGCGGCCTTTTTAATATCAAAGATGTGTCTCCGTAACTCAGAAATTTATATGACCCGGCGAGAGCCGATTCATATGCTTCCTGCCATAATTCCCTGCCCAGAATTGAAGCGACAAGCAGGATCAATGTGCTTTTCGGAGTGTGAAAATTCGTGATCAGGCCGTCTGCAGTCTTCACATCGTAGCCCGGCATAATAAACAATTCCGTATAGCCATGAAGTGTATCGGTATGCAGTTTCTCGAATTGCTTCAGCACTGCATCAAATGCTTCAGCCGGTGCAGGCAGGGCTGCATTACTCATAATTCGATAAGTATCCCACTGCCCGACCCAGAGTTCAGGCTCCTTGCCGAGATCAATTTCTCCGAGGATTATTCTCGTTCCCAGCCAGTAAATTGACTCCATGGTGCGTAGTGAAGTTGTGCCTGTTGCTATTACTTTTTTGCCGGAGCTGAATGCGTCCAGCATCGATGCCACTGCCTGCCTCGAAACGAGCACCTGCTCGTTGTGCATCGCGTGGCCGGCAATATCACCGGCCTCGATCGGCTTGAATGTACCCGGGCCGACGTGCAGCGTGAGATCCGTGAATGATATGCCTTTGTGCTTCATTCTGCCGATTATTTCGTCGGTGAAGTGCAGTCCTGCAGTGGGGGCTGCAACGGATCCTTCGAGCCTGGCATAAACTGTCTGATACCTTTCTTTATCGCTGTCTTCAGCATCGCGTTTGATATATGGAGGAAGCGGCACGCGTCCCGCATTGGCAAGAATTTCTGAGAAGCAGCCCGGTGAATCCCAATTGAATTCGACCGTGGCAGCATTGTCTGCTTTTTTTATTATGCGGGCAGTGAACTGCAAATCTGCGGTATCTGCCGGAATTAGCTCCATCCCCTCACGAATGGATCTTCCACCGATAATGCAATTCCAGACCGTCCCCGTCCCCGAAGCCATGGCTATAACGGGGTCAGTTGAGGGTTCAACGGGATCGACGCAAAGTATCTCAGCTTTTCCGCCGGCAGGCTTCTTCATTTTCAGCCTGGCCGCAATTACTTTTGTTGTGTTTACGACTATCAATGCTCTCGGGGGGATGATTCCCGATATCTCGTGGAACGCTCTATGCTCGATCGTTCGTGTCGAAGCTGTCACACAGAGCAGTTTGCTGTTGCCGCGCGATTCCGGAGGGTAGAGGGCAATTCGTTCATTTGGCAGATCATAATCATAATCAGAAAGATTGATCTTAGGAATGTAGTCCATTTTTATATTTATCATTTCAAAAAAAAGTACTGAAAAAGGATAGCTGACAAACCATTTTTTTACAGGTTTTGCTTCTACTGATATTAATAACTAAACTATAGGGACACGGCTTGCCGTGTCCCTGCGATATTCAATTTGCTTTATCTTTTGCCGACAGCTTGTTCTGCTTAGCTTAGTCGGGCAGGTGCTGTCCATGGCACTTTTTGTATTTCTTGCCGCTGCCGCAGGGGCAGAGGTCATTTCTGCCGATTTTTTCTTCCGAACGTCGATATACTTTTACCGTCGAAACTTCGTTTTCCTCGAGCTGCGGGGCATCGCTTGGCTGCGCTCTGGTGTAGCCGGGTGCCTCATCCTCATGCCTGTAATTCATCCTGTGTGACGGCACCGGGCGCCTGCGCAGTTTCGGCATGTCGCTTTCCTCCCTTTCACGAGCGGATTTCGTCTCTTCATCGGGCACTGAAACAGTGCGATGAATAATCTGCGGGAAATATTTGAATGCGAATGATACGGATTCGCGGTTGATTTCTCTGATCAGATCAACGAACAATTTGAATGCCTCGGATTTATACTCGAGTAACGGGTCTTTCTGACCATACGAGCGGAGGTGAATACCTTCTTTAAGATCGTCCATCACTCTGAGGTGTTCGCGCCACTTGTCGTCTATTGTTTGCAGCACTGCTACCATCTCCAGCTTCGACATGAACTCCGTGCCCGTCATTTCTTCCTTGCGGTCGTAGAACTCACGGGCAGCTGCTATAATCTTTTGAATGACTTCCTCAGGCTTCATCGAGCCAAATTCGGACTGCTCGATTTCAGGCTCGCAAAGAAGAAGTTTGCGGACTTCTTTTTTCAACCCGTCAAGGTTATTGTCATTCAAAAATTGCTCGGTCCATTCCTCGGCCATGTCTTCAATATAGTCAAAGAGCTCGCCTTTGAGCCTTTCGCCGCGCAGGGCAGCTCTTCTGCGGGTGTAGATAACCTCGCGCTGCTGGTTCATCACGTTGTCGTATTCAAGCAGCCTTTTTCTGATGCCGAAATTGTTTTCTTCAACTTTTTTCTGAGCTCGTTCCACAGATTTCGTGATCATGGAGTGCTGGATCGGTTCACCCTCGGGCACCTTCATTTTCTGCATCACGCCGGCAATCCTCTCGCCGCCGAAGAGCCGCATCAGGTTATCCTCAAGGCTGATGAAGAACTGTGAGCTTCCCGGGTCACCCTGCCTGCCTGAACGTCCGCGCAGCTGGCGGTCGATGCGGCGGGCGTCGTGGCGTTCACTGCCGATGATGGCAAGGCCGCCTGCAGCTTTTACATCCGCGTCAAGTTTGATGTCGGTGCCTCGGCCGGCCATGTTGGTTGCGATCGTAACCGTGCCTTTCCTGCCGGCAAGTGCCACGATATCGGCTTCTCTGGCGTGCTGCTTAGCGTTGAGCACGTTATGCTTCAAGCCGGCTCTCTGGAACATTCTGCTCAGCACCTCGCTGACCTCCACGCTGGCAGTACCGACAAGAACTGCCCTCCCTTCGCCGATCAGTTTCTGCACTTCGTCAAGGATGGCAGTATATTTTTCGCGCTTCGTCCTGAATATAAGGTCGTCAAGATCTTCTCTTATCACCGGCCTGTTCGTCGGGATCACCACGCAGTCCAGCTTGTATATTTTGTCGAATTCGGCTGCTTCAGTCTCGGCAGTTCCCGTCATGCCGGCAAGTTTGTGATAAAGCCTGAAATAATTCTGAAGGGTAATCGTGGCAAAGGTTTGTGTATCCTTTTCCACTTTCACGTTTTCTTTTGCTTCAATGGCTTGGTGGAGCCCCTCCGAGTATCTTCTGCCGTCGAGGATTCTTCCGGTGAACTCGTCAACTATAAGCACTTTATCATCCTGGATGACGTATTCGACATCTTTTTCATAGAGGGAATAGGCCCTGAGGAGCTGGCTGATCGTGTGGATCCTGTCGCTTCTTTCGGCATAGAGCAGGTGGACTTTGTCCTTCATGAGAGCCCTTTCGGTGTCGGGGATAGTTTTATCTCCCTCGATCGCGCTGAGCTCGGCTGCAATATCCGGAATAATGAACATATCCGGGTCTTCCTGCGAGTTGCAAAGAAGCGTCCTGCCCTTTTCCGTGATGTCGATCTGATGATTTTTCTCATCGACGGTGTAGAACAGCTGATCATCAATCTCGTGCATCCTGCGGCCTTGATCGCGAAGGTAAAGAAGCTCCGTTTCCTGTTTCAGCTTCTGGTTCTGAGGCTCCTGCAGAAGCTTCGTAAGGCGTTTGTGCTTGGGGAATCCCCTGTAAGCTCGCAGCAGGCACACGCCGGCTTCTTCATAATCTTCTTTGGAGTCCTTGTTCAGATGTTCCTGCGCGTCGAGGCATATTTGATTAATCAATCTTGTTTGAGCATCAACAAGGCGCTTGACGCGTGGGTTCATCTCGTCAAATTTCTGATCGGACTGGGCCACCGGGCCTGAGATAATAAGAGGTGTGCGGGCCTCGTCAATCAGCACCGAGTCAACCTCATCGACGATGGCGTACCAGTGCTCGCGCTGCACGGCATGCTCAAGCTCTACAACCATGTTGTCGCGCAGGTAGTCGAAGCCGAACTCGTTATTTGTGCCATAAGTGACGTCGGAATTATATATTCTTCTTCTTTCTTCGCTCTCCATATTGGATTGAATGGCATCCACGGCGAGGCCGAGATATTCATAAACCGGGCGCATCCAGTCACAGTCACGTTTTGCAAGGTAGTCGTTGACGGTAACGAGGTGAACGCCTTTTCCGGCAAGTGCGTTCAGATAGATCGGAAGCACGGCAACGAGTGTTTTGCCCTCGCCTGTGGCCATCTCGGATATTTTGCCCTGATGAAGTACTATACCGCCGATAAGCTGTACGTCGTAGGGCACCATTTCCCAAATGGCAGATTGACCTGCATAATGATAGTGATGGCCTGATTCTTTAAGCCTTTTGCATGCCTGCTTGACAGTGGCGAAGGCTTCGGGAAGTATCTCATCGAGTGTGGCATTAACAGTCGAGAACAATTCTTTCTCGATTTGTTTCAGCCTGTCTGATATATCAAGAATTTCATTCGATGACAGCGCCAGTGTCGTAAGTTTCTCGCGCAATTCAACTTTCTCATCCTCGAGCTCCTGCGTCTGCTCTTTGATTCTGTCCTTGAACTCGTTGGTCTTGTTCTTAAGCTCTTCTTCGGTCAATGAATCATATTCGGCATAATACTTGTTGATTTCGGCAACAATCGGACGAAGCTCTTTAACATCCTTCTCGTGCTTGTTTCCGAAGATCTTAGTCAAAAATTCTAACATAAAGCAAGGTCTTCTATATGATAAACAATCTATACAATTTTTTCAAAGACGAAATATCAATAGAATAATTGATCTCGTTCCAAACTTCAAATTTATTTGAATTTTCGTTCTTACCAAAACTGAATTTAGCAATATAAATTATAAGCCTGGATGACGCTAAAAATTTTTACCGGGGCTTGAAATATCAAATATGTTTATTAAATTATACTTAGAATAATTTATATTTTTGGGGAAGGGCTGTATGATTGTTCTGACAAAAATCGACGACAATAAGATTGTCGTCAACGCGGATGAGATTGAGACTGTTGAAACATCCCACGATTCAACAATTTCCCTGAAAAGCGGGAGAAAGCTGGTCGTGAAAGAGCACGCGGATGAAATAATAAGGCTTGCGGTGGAATACAAGCAAAAATGCAGCTGTCAGAATATTGCTATCGGCACGGCTCGCGATGCTTAAATTTTCTGCAAGAATAATTGTTTCAATTGTGATTCTGCCGGTTATATACTTCGCGGGCGGCAATTGCGCGTTCGCTCAATACCTGCTGACGCGCCAGGAGATACCCGGGGAAGACAGGGATTACATTAATATCGGCATGGATAAGATAGTGAACACCTATAATTTTTTTTCCGGTGGCAACTACCACGTCTCTTCAACATTCGGTTCAGTTGATTTACTGCAGAATTTCAGGAGCACCCTGGTTCGCTCGGCTACGGATTCCTATCAGGACAACGAGGATTTCAGATTCAAATACCTGTTTGATTATAACAAGTATTTTGCACTTTCAGCCACGCAGAACTGGTTTTTTTCATCAAATACGAAATCTATAGGTATCAACGACCTGGAAAGATTGAACGGCGGCGGAGGGTTCAGATTTACACTGCCGGGTACCTTATGGATCGAAGGTCTGGCAGGAGTGGAGGGCAACAAACAGGCCGGAATGAAAACTAACGGCACCTTCTATCTGCTCAACGGGCAAACCGGCAATTTGGATCTGGACGGTTATAAAATCAACTCACAGCTTGCAGGCGAATTCCTGTTTCTTAACGATACGAGAAAAAATACTGATCTGCTTTTTGGTGCTGTTGTCAATAAAGAATACACGCCTGAAGACAAGTTCTATGTCAGGGTGACGTATAAGCAGCAGGGACGTGATTTTTTGAATCTCTCAGTGCCGGACAGCCTCGAGAAATCGATGATAGAAACAAGAAACGAGAACAGGTTCGGGGCCGATGCCAATTTGAGCGTGGGGCTGATGGACAACATTTCAGCCAATGTGAAGATCAATATTGAAAATATCGGCGTGGGCAGGTCATACAAGCAATACAGCGAGAGTGTGCCGCTATCAGGCACGAAAAGGGAACTTAGCGAAATAGATATGGGCCTGAATTCCGAGCTTGTGTATTCAGCAAAAAATCTGGATCAGACCTTTTCGATGGGTTTTTTCTCAAGAAGCGAGGAAAACCTGATCTACAAAAAATTCCTGATCACCGATATCGATTATATCAAACTGAAAGCTATAGAAAATCAAAGAGATAACAATACCTCGCGCACGACATTGAGCACCAAAACCAGGTTCAAGCCCGGCACAAAGGACACATTCGAGCTTTCTTACAATGTGCAATTGCAGAGATATCAGACGCCATCGGAAGACAATTACGATGACCGGGACGAATTCACTTCCTTTACGACTTTCAAGTGGAACAGGGGATTCAACGAC
Organism: uncultured Hyphomicrobiales bacterium; assembly: GCA_964538535.1. Lineage (GTDB taxonomy): Bacteria > Bacteroidota > Ignavibacteria > Kapaibacteriales > UBA2268 > CAZIHB01. The sequence goes on from CAZIHB010000005.1 coordinate 8,576, forward strand.
AACCTCGGAATGGGATTACAGGCTGACCTGACAATGAACCACCTTGTTTATCTGAAATCAAAAAGGAGCGCACTGAACAATTGGAACAGGATAATACGTTTCAATCCGTCTATTTTTATTATTTTTGATAAATTTGTTATGAATCCCCAGTTTGAGGTTTTGGCAAATTATACGGTTTACGACTTTGAGAAGCTTGATATTGGGGTGAAAAGTTTTAGTTTTCGTCAGCTGACTTACCGCGACACAGCGGCGCTGATGCTTACTGGAAGAGTTGGAGTGACGGCCAGGGTGCTGCTGAAATATTCTGAAAGAGGGGTTCTTTTTTGGGAAAAGTTTGCAGAGACGCCGCAGAATAGTAACTTTGAAAAATTTGCAAAAGTCATGTTAATTTGCAAACTTAACAGAGTGTCGATGATCGGCAGCGGAGTAAGGTTTTACAGCCTGTCACGTCAGCCGATCAAGACCGAAGGGCAGTTGGGGGCCGGAGCTTCTTACGAGCAAGTGTCGATCGGGCCGGAGTTCGTTTTGAAGTATTTATTTGCTTCCGGCTCGGAGATAAATGTGAACGGTTGGTACGAGTTACAGAAGATAAACAGAATATCGGTGAATGACGTTCCGAATATTTTTTTGAACACAAAGATAAAGCTGTGAGAGTAATGAGCAAGCTTATTGACAAAAAAATGCGCCTTGCCAGCGAAAAATCTTCGATCAATCTGGTTGGCCCGATGCTTTTCAACGTCAAGGACGTTTTGAACATTTCGGACGAAAAGTTCTATAACCTGCTTATAGCCGTCACCGAGGCCGTAAATAATGCCATTATTCACGGCAACAGGCTGAATCCTGAAAAATATGTGGATTTGGCTCTCAAGGGAGATAAGACTTATATCGAAATTGTTGTGAAGGATCAGGGCGACGGCTTCGATCCTGATGCCGTGGCTGATTGCCGGGAGCCGGAGAACCTGCTCAAGGAAAGCGGCAGGGGGGTCTTCATCATAAGGTCTCTGCTGGATGAAGCTTCATTTGTCAGCACAGGCAACGGTACGACCGTCCGAATGAAATACTATCTTCAGAACAAATAGCAAACCGCCTGACGGCTTTGTTTATCTTCTTTTTAAGGAGGAGTTGTTATTTTCGGGACATGGAATTGATTTATGATTGAATTGCGCGAAATAGAATTCAGACACCTGGTTTCAGGTCTGACGGGGGATGGAAACGAACCTTGCGCGCGAGCCTTCTTCCTTAGTGGAATATTTGGCTCGGGCAAATCGGAAATGATAAGAAGCATTAAGCAGGCCTTGCTTGATAGCGGTCGTTACGATGCAATGTTCGAAGTTACAAACGTTAAGGAACTAAGTTTTTTGCCGGAGTTGCTCGGAAAATTTTCACTTTTTCCCGAAGGCAATTTCAATTTAACGGATAAACGGTCCCTTGAAGAAGTAATATACAACCACAATAAATATATAAAACTGCTCGAGTTTATAAATGATTCGGCACCCCATGCAATTCCTCTCATGATGCGGGCGCCATTCAGCCTCACCTCGAGTGCGGAGCCGGTCACTATAGAAAGACTGGCCGATGAGGGCTGCTCCGGGGATCTTTGTGCCGAAATGAATAACGGGTTCTCTCCCGACGAATTCGGCAACCTGGCAGCGGAAGCTTTTATTCTCGATATGCTCAGGTTATTTATGCCTCTTGGGCATGATGCGGGTTCCTACGCGGATTACCTTGTTCAAGGGGCTAAAAAGAGAGTCCTCATATCCATTGATAACTATGACGTTTCGTCCTTTGCCATAGATTTCTGGCTCGGCACCTCGTTTTTCAAGTATTGTTTCAACAGCAGGTTTTCGGATTTCAAGTACTACGACATTCCAAACATGCCGGCAGGAGCGAAGGTAAGCGATTTATTGGATTTCAGGTTTCTGCTCGGCCGCCGCGCTTCGAGGTATCCTGTAGATTATTTTGATGCCTCGGTTAGGGGCATGGTAGAGGAAATAGAGCTGAAAACCTTGAACGCCGAAGAATTGAAAGCATTATTCAATGCCGGAGGTACGGATGTTGGTGAAGACATCGACGAGATCCTGAGAGTTACGAGCGGAATTCCGCTGCTGGTTGCACTCATATCCGAATCTATAAGCCTTGGCGAAGGTTGGAACGTGGATGCGCGTGTTATTTCGAAATATGCTTCCGGTAGGATACTATGCAATCTGACCGAGAAAGAACAGGACTGGGTGAAGTGCGCTTCATTCCTTGATGAGTTCGACGGGAACGGGCTCCGGTGCTTTCCGTTTATCGGTGCCGATCACAAGGAAGCTCTCAGATTTTTCGAGAAAGCAAGCGAACTGACAACGAGAGATGCATCAGGAAAGCCTGCACTCAGGCCGATAATCAAAAAATTTGTGCAGTCGGCTGTCAGCATTGATTCCCCGGCCACGGCCAATCAGCTGAACATGATTGCCGCGAATTATTATGCAGCCACGGAATATATAAACGATCTGAGCGAGAGTGAGTTAAACCTGCTCGTGTTTCTCTCGCAGCTTGAAGAGCCATTTGAAGAGGGCTTTCTTGATTTCCTGTTTGAAGCGGAGCACTTGGGCGATTTTCCGGCTTTCAGGGAGAATTTCCCGGATTATTTCGTGAAAGACGGAACCAAAATAGATCTGAAAGATGAAACGCGCACCACGATTTCGCTTTACGTTAAGTACGGCGATCTGCTTTCCGACAGAATCAAATCGGCACTACATTCGATTGCCTCGAGGACTCAGGATTATATCACTACGAAAATTGACGGCAAGAAAATTGAGATTGAGCAGCTCGAAGCCTCATTAGCGGAGTGCGAAGAGATCAAGAAATCGATAATAAAAAAGGCAAATGAGCTGAAAGCAAGAACAATAGAGCATGAGGCCAAGATATCCGACACCAAAAGAACCTATGAATCCGAGTTGCAAAGAATAAAACTGGTTTCCCCGAATAAGCTTTTCATCTTTGCCGCTATTCTTATTATACTAAGCTATTTATACGATAACCTGGTCAATCCGGGCAACAACGACAATGTTGGAAAAATTCTATACTACACATCACTGTTATCCTTCGCAGGGACGTTTGCCTTTATTTTGAAGAATATGATGGCCCGTAGAAGCATGCATAATCTTGAGAACGTGAAACAAATGCTTGGCGACTTATCGTCTGCTCGTGAAGGATCGATAAAGGAGATGAACGAATTAAGAAAGAACGAGAAAACTACTACCGGAAGAATGGATGTTTTGAAGCAAAATATTATTGATGAGAAGAACAATCTCGAATACCTGATGAAGCTATCCGATAATTATTGAAAAGAAAGCTCGAGGCAAGAATGAAAATAGATTTTGACAGCCAGGTTATTGAACTCAACGAAGAAAAGTACTCAGAATCGATGTGGCACAAAGCCATGCCGCTTCCCTACAAAATCGTAAACAGCAAGGCAGATGAGATAAGCGGCAAGGTGCAGGTTTTGAAGTCCGAGATTGATGCGCTTAAGGGCAGAATCAAGCATGAGCTGCTGCTGACGGAAAAAATAACGAACGATCTGAAAGCAAAATCAGGTGACAGGACAAAGCGGGGTTCGAATGAAATAAAGGAACTCGAAAGGCAATGGGACACAACGGAAAACAACATCAAGGTGTTCAACGGTATGATCGAACCCAAAGAGGCCGAAATCCGGAATCTGATGGCAGAAGAAGCCGAAACCGAAGAAGCCGCACGAAAGGAAATTGAACTCGATTTTGCCGAAAAAATTAAACCCGTGGCATATTCAGTCCTTGCTAAATGCCTCGAAGCAGCCCAATCTTTCAACGAACTATTTGCATTGCATAAAACACTTATCTCACTTCACAAAGAAGGCCGGTCAAAAGTGGATTTTGGCAGAATATCAGTCAATCCGATTGATCTTCCGGATGTGTTCAGGGAGCAGATAGAGAAATACTGCAACGGGATAATAACGGGTGCCCACGAACTTCTTGAGGGGGAAAGGCCGTAATAGCACACGCGCACAATGGAAATTCCCGGAGAGCCATCCCGGGTTTTCAATTTTTCAGGGGAAAGGGCACGATGGGAGCAACGCAATAAAATAAATGCACCACCGAAGGATAATAAAAAGCCGAAATCTTCGAAAAAATGAGTTATTTTTGTTTTTGGTTTATTTTACATATTCGAATTGAGTTGCTATGATGAAAGAGCACAAAGACCTTTATTCAGAATTGGATGTGTCGCTCGAGACAGCGCTTGAGCTTGGCCTGACAGAAAGCGAATACAACGCTATTCTTGCAAAACTCGGCAGGACACCAACCTACACGGAACTTGGTGTGTATGGCGTTATGTGGAGCGAGCACTGCTCATATAAAAACTCCATCAAACAACTTAAGACTCTGCCCCGGTCCGGAGGGAGGCTTTTAGTTGAGGCAGGCGAGGAAAATGCCGGACTTGTTGATATAGGCAACGGATATGCAATTGCATTTAAAATAGAAAGCCATAACCACCCATCTGCAATCGAGCCTTTCCAAGGGGCAGCAACGGGTGTAGGCGGCATCTTGAGAGATATTTTCACCATGGGAGCCCGCCCGATAGCATCGCTTAACTCGCTTCGATTTGGTGAACTCGATTCCGAGAGAACTAAATTCCTGCTGAGGGGAGTGGTCGAGGGGATCAGTCATTACGGCAATTCTTTCGGTGTGCCCACGGTGGCCGGTGAAATATACTTCGACAGCTGCTACCAGGATAATCCTCTTGTGAACGCTATGGCTGTCGGCATCGTTCACGTATCGAAGACTGCGTCTGCAGCCGCCAAGGGGCCGGGCAACCCCGTCATGCTTATTGGCAGCCGCACCGGACGTGACGGCATTCATGGTGCTTCTCTTCTTGCTTCGCGCGAATTCGACGAAAAAACCGAGAACATGAGGCCGACCGTACAGGTTGGAGACCCCTTTGCCGAGAAACTCCTTCTCGAAGCTTCGCTTGAATTAATTGAATCAGGCGTGATTGTTGCTATCCAGGACATGGGGGCAGCCGGTATCTCATGCTCCACGTCGGAGATGAGCGCGAGAAACAAGGTGGGGATGGATGTCAATCTCGATCTCGTGCCATTGCGTGAGCAGGATATGAGCGCTTACGAGATCATGCTTTCTGAATCACAGGAAAGAATGCTCGCCATTGTCGAGAAAGGCAAAGAAGATATCGCTAAGAAAATTTGTGCCAAGTGGGATGTGCCGATGGTACAGATCGGCGTCCTGACAGACGACGGTATCCTTGAAATGTACAGGAACGGAAAGCATGTTGTCAGCCTCGAGGCCGATGACCTCGTGCTTGGCGGTGGTGCCCCTCAGAATGATCGGGAATTCAAGGAGCCCGAATATTTGAAGGACGTCCGGGCCCAAGATATGGATAAGCTTACCGGTGCCGATCTGAAAGATTCTTTCTTCAAGCTTCTCGCAACGCCGACCATATGCTCGAAGAGGTGGGTGTTCGAGCAATACGATTCGCAGGTGAGGACAAACACGATGAGCATAAAAGGCGATGCTGCCGTGCTCAGAATAAAAGAAATTCCCGGGAAAGCCATAGCAGTAACAACCGACAGCAACAGCCGCTACGCATATTTGAACCCCTATCGCGGCGCTATGGCAGCAGTGGCTGAAGCCGCGAGAAACGTGGCATGCGTGGGGGCAACTCCCGTTGCCATCACAAACTGCCTTAATTTCGGCAACCCGTACGATCCGGAAGTGTACTGGCAGTTCCGTGAAGCTATAAGAGGAATGGGGGATGCCTGCAGGGCTTTGAACACTCCTGTCACAGGCGGCAACGTCAGTTTCCATAACGAGTCGCAGAATCACGCGATCTTCCCGACCCCGACCATAGGCATGCTCGGCGTGCTTGATGATATGACTAAAACAATGAGCTCTGAATTCAAAAACGAAGGCGACCTGATTCTTTTAATGGGTAACAGCCGTAAAGAACTCGGCGGCTCGGAATTTATCAAGCTGAATTATAAGCTCGTTGGCGGAGATGCGCCGGAGATAGACATGGACGAAGAAATCAGGCTGCAGCAAGCGCTTCTCGAAGCCATTGGCGATGGTGCGGTCAACTCAGCGCATGATGCTGCTGAAGGCGGCCTTGCGATCGCCATAGCCGAAAAAGCAATAGCTTCAGGAAATCTCGGAGCAGACATAGATTTCGGTGAACCCATGACCGCAGGTATGCTTTATGGCGAATCCCAGTCCAGAGTAGTTATTTCCACTTCGCAGGAAAAGCTTGACAAGCTCGTTCAGATTTGTTCCCGTCATGGAGTGCCGCTAAGAAAAATCGGCACCGTAACATCCGGAAGCATCAGGTTTGGCGATCTTATTCAAACAACCGTCGGGGAAATTGCTGAAATATACAATAACGCCCTGCCGAGAATCATGAGCAAGTAGCATTTTCTTCAGGAAAAAAAGCTGTCATATAAAAATCCCTGCCAACGCGGGGATTTTTTTATATTTGCCGTTGGAGCAGCCCGGCTGTTTTATCTACTTACCGGAAGCATGAAATGGATACATTCGGAAGAATATTCAGAGTGACGATCATTGGCGAGTCGCACGGAAGGGCAGTGAGTGCATTGATCAGCGGGTGCCCGCCGGGTGTGCGGCTGGATGGTTCGGATTTTGAACCGGCTATCAAGCGAAGGAAATCGGGGGCAGCGGGGACAACCGGAAGAACTGAATCGGACAGGCCGATCATTACCTCGGGTGTTTTCAGGGGATACACGACCGGTGCACCTGTACTGGTTGAATTTGAAAACTCGGATGCCGCATCAGATGATTATGAGCAGCAAAGGTACCTCAGGCCGGGGCACGCAGACCTTGTTGCAAAAGAAAAATATGGAGACAGCAACGATTATCGCGGCGGCGGGCGATTCTCAGGCAGGCTGACCCTGCCCCTTGTTGCGGCGGGCGTGCTTGCCGCGAAGCTCTTGCCGGGAATGCAAATAGCTGCACGTCTCGTGGAAGCTGGCGGGAAAAATAATATTGAAGAAAGTTTGGACGAAGCACTGCAAACGGGAGATTCTATAGGCGGTATTGTAGAATGCACGATTTCAGGCCTTAGAATGGGTCTTGGAGAGCCTTTCTTTGATTCCATGGAAAGTATCCTGTCTCACTTGATATTTTCAATACCGGGCGTTAAAGGCATTGAATTCGGCACCGGGTTCGAATCTGCCCGCATGAAGGGATCACAGATGAACGATGCTTTTGTTGATGCCTCCGGGCAGACCGCCACGAATAACAGCGGGGGAATAAACGGAGGTATCACGAATGGCAACGATATCGTGTTTCGAGTGGCTTTCAGGCCGACGCCGAGCATTGCATTGGAACAGAACTACATAAACGTCAAGAGCGGCGAACTCGAAAGAGCAGTATTGAAAGGGCGGCATGACGTCTGTTTTGCCCTGCGTACTCCGCCGGTTGTTGAGGCTTGTGCGGCCATCGCGCTGGCTGATATGACGATGCTGCAAAATTCAAGAGGCTGAAGATCTGAACGGCAGGTGCCAGCCCATGCACTCTGAAATTTCTAAAAAAGCACTGCATCGGAAATCTGATCCAAGATGCCGAGATGAGCACAATTGAGAAAGAGATTGCAAGAATCACAGCGAAGAAATTTTTTGGTGATAACCTTAAAAAAGAACAAAAAAAAAAGGGGCTTTCGCCCCTTTCTTATTTTTTACCGAGAAAATCGTTCCAGCTAACCCAGCCTTCATTCTGATAAATGATATTAACGCTTTTTGGGACGTCTTCGGGCAGATAGCCTATGTCGGGCATTTCTCCCTTGCAGAACAGCTTCCATTCCCTCACGCTGTGCAAATTGAGGGAGTGAGCAAATTTTCTCGCCTGTTCGAAATTCTTGAATGGTTTTTTCTTCCTTCCACGCTTTTTCCCACCGACTTTCTTAACGGCTCCATCGGATTCTTCCTCGGTTTCATCTATCTCTTCTTCATCGTATTCATCATATTCTTCTTCGTCTTCCACTTCTTCAATTATTTCTTCTTTCACGATTTTATCGGCCGCTTTGTTCTCAGATTGATTCAAAAACGGTTTGTCATCCTCTACCTCGTCGAAAATCGGAGCTGTTTTAAAGATCTTTTCCCTGACCGGCGGAATAATGATAGGTCCGGCCGACGGCACTTCCTCATCTTCTTCGGTGTAGTCGCCCATTTCTTTTATTGGTTTAGCCTGTGGTTTGGCCGGAAAATCCTTGTGCTTCTTAAACTGCTCAAATATCTCGTACTTATTGTACTGATCACGTTTCTCGGCTCTGACGGGCCTATTTTCGGCGACCTCTCTGGCAGGCTTAACTACAGTTTCCTCAATAGCAGGTCTTTCGGGCTTTGCAGGAATTTCGATCGGTTCCGATCTGACAAATTTCTTTGGTTTTCCAGTTCTTTCACGAAGTTCAGTACTCTCGGTTTTTTCAATCCTTTCGGGCTTTTCAAAACGTTCGGTTTTTTCAATCCTTTCAGGCTTTTCAAATCGCTCGGTTTTTTCAATCCTTTCGGGTTTTTCAAAACGTTCAGTTTTTTCAACCCTTTCAGGCTTTTCAAAACGTTCGGATTTTTCAATCCTTTCGGGCTTTTCAAAACGTTCGGTTTTTTCAATTCTTTCGGGCTTTTCAAAGCCGGAAAACCTATCTGCGCGGGTCTGCGGGGCAGCCACTTCTTCCGGTTCAGAGACAACATTTTCAACCTCCCGTTTTGAAAATGCTTTCTTTCCGGAAAACTTGTGCTGATCGACGATTATCTGAGCCAGATCATCCTCGTCCTCCGGCCGATTGGTACCAAGCCAATCGTCCCAGCCGGACCAACCCTTGTGTATGTAATAAGCATCCGGACGAGCGGGCACGTCGTGGGGTTTTTTGCCTTTGCCAAAAAGGCGCCCCTCGATAAAAGCCAACCATTCGTCCGAAGTGTTCAACTTCAGTCTG
>CAZIHB010000006.1:0-15587 GCA_964538535.1 uncultured Hyphomicrobiales bacterium
CCTCATTTCCTCTTCGAGCAGTGTCGGAATTGTGTGATCTTTACCCAGCAATGCCATTATTATTTCTTAGCTATAAATGAATATAATTCTTAATACAACCAACAAAAATACAAAAAAAAATCGGCATTACCTTTAGGCGAATTGAGGTTTTTTCGCTCTTTTCGAACTTTTATCCCGGCATGGCTATTATAAAGTTAGCAATAAATAAAAAGATTGCTTTTAATTTCAACTTTTTGCTAATTTATATTGTTATATTATACAGGAAAGCATGAGAAAGAAATTAAACCATATTGCCCTGTTAATTGTCTTGCTCGTATCCTTCACGGCTTCCCGGGCGCAGCAGCTGGTGCTCTATTCCGTCGAGGCCGGAAATTATCCGCTCGTCAGCGCAAAGTGCTATAAAATAGACACTTCCGGCCGGCCCGATTTTTCGTGGGATAAGTCAGGCGCGGTGCTCAGCGAGGATGGCATCGAAAGGCAGCTTGTTTCTTTCGATTGCCCTGCCTGGCACACACTGAATAATCTATCCTCGGTGCTGGCGATCGATATTTCCGAGTCAATGTCGGGCGAAGGGCTTCGCCTGGCCAAATCTGCCGCTCTCGAGTGGATCAGGCTGCTGAATACCGACGAATCGGAGTGCGCGATAACAAGCTTCAACAACTACAGCTATATAAATCGGGACTTCTCGCGCGACAAGGAAAAGCTGACGGCAACCGTCAACGCGCTGCGGTCATCCGGAGGCACCAATTACAATGCTGCATTCACCGACACTCTCTCAGGGGCTCTCAGCGTGGCGGCACATGGCAGGAACACGCCCGTAATAGTTTTCCTGACTGATGGCATCGCCGAGGCAGACACGAAAGTAATCCTTGATCTGGCTCAAAAAATCGGGGCTAAAATCTATATTGTCGTGCTTGATATGCCTGCCTCCAAAAATTTGACTGAAATTGCAAAAAACAGCGGGGGAAGCCTTTTTGATAATATCGGCACGGAAAGCGAGATAAAAAAAGCCTATCAAACGATTTTGATGTCGGCAAGGGGAGCGGAGCCCTGCACACTGAGCTGGATTTCGGATGGTTGCGCCCCAAGCAGGACGGCCCGCCTTGCCATTAACTCGGAAGGCTTGAGCGACGAGGCAGTTTACGGGATAGCAAGCTCCATGCTCCCGGCCGTAAATGCAAGCGATGGCGTTAATTCATATATATACCCCGTGGTGGTGCCTCCGCTTAAAATGCGCAAGAATGTGTTGATTAAAGCTGTCAACAAAGATATTTATATTGATACTGTTTATTGCGACAATCCCCTCTTTGTTGTGACAAATGCCGTGAAAGGCGTAAAAATCCCCAAGGGTGATGATTTTGCACTCAATGTAGAGTTTCGTCCGATCGACACTAATTTCACAATCGGCAATCTGGTTATCAAGTCCTCGGCCTGCCTGGTGCCTGATATTTATCTTGCCGGCGGTTCCTCGGAGAACGGGGCTAACAACCTGCGGCTTAATTTCCCGAACGGGAATGAAATCTTCGCCGCAAATTCAGACACGCTTGTCACGTGGTCGGGAGCGCTGCCGAAGGATTCCGTGAAGATAGAATTTTCGCAGGACGGCGGGGCCAATTGGAAAACGATAGCGGAAAAGGCATCGGGCCTGATTTATAAATGGCACACGCCCGACATATCGAGCAATAATTGCCTGATGAAGGTGAAAAGGCTTTCCAGGAGCGGTGTTTATAACAAAGTGGTTTATTACGACCAGAAGGCCGCTCTAAGAGCCTTGAAATGGAATTCCACCGGGGAATGGATCGCGTGTGGCGACACGCTGGGGAGAGTTGCAATATTGAATTCCATGACGGGTGCCTTTTCAAAATTATACCAACCCGTGAATTCACCGATAAAAGATGTAGCCTGGAGCAGAAATGACAGGTATCTGGCGGTGCAGGTGAGCGATTTCAATATAGTTGTCATTGATATTGCCACAGGAGTGGAAACAGCTGAATTGGAAAGCCCGGTGGGAAAGATCACGTCGATGGCGTGGAATCCTGACGGGGAATATGTTGTAGCGGGTACAAACCAGGGAGCCCTGCATGTGTGGGAAAAGCTGAACAAGCAGCCCAACCGGTCTTTGAACCTGCATGGATCGCTGATTTCTTCCCTGGCGTGGAATCCCGACGGCACGAGGCTGGCAACCGGATCGTACGACGGGACGGTGAAGATATGGGATGCCGACTCGTATAATCCCGTTATAACAATATATAGCGGGGCAGAGAGCATCTACTCGCTATCCTGGAATCCAACGGGCAGGAGCATAGCATTTTCCGGAGATTTTGAAGAAATACATATTTACGATACTGAAAAAGCCGAATCAATCCTGACAATAAATTCCGGCCCTGAGAGAGTGCAGCAAGTCAGGTGGAGCCCTGATCACAACTATATTGCTTCAATCAGCGGCCGTAATCTGGTCAGCTTGTGGCATCCCGCCAGTGGTGAACTTGCTTTCAATTTTGACGGCGCGAAGAACAAGGTCAACATGATTGAATGGAACAACGAGGGCACGCGTATTGCCGGGGCAGATGAAGACGGCAAGATAATGGTGTGGTATCACAAGGATTACCCGTTCGAGATGAAAGCCGTGGAAGAGGACGTCTCAGACAAGGCGTGGTCTGTTGCAAAATCAGTATTAAGAATCAAAGATGTAGAGTTTTCACCGACATTGATCAATGATTCGCGGGATATGATCGTAGCGAATTTTATTCGAAACGACGGCATGATTGCTGTTCGTGTTGATTCTGTTTACGTGGCGGGAGATGATAAAAATTCATTTGAAGTGAGTGAGAAGGATTTTCCGCTTGTCTTGCAGTCAGGCGAAGCAAAGGATTTGAAATGCTCTTTCCTGCCGAAACGTGCCGGGCTGCACGCGGATTCAATATATGTGGCCACCAATGCAGGCACTTTCAGGCAGAATATTTCAGGCACCGGTGCAAGCCCGAAACTAAGGGTTATACCTGATTTTATCGATTTCGGGCATGTTTCTGTCGGGTCAATCAGCGGGCTTATCAACCTGAAGATTATCAACATGACCGGCAAAGACATCGCGGTTGACAGCACGAGATTTCTCGGTCCGAACCTCGCGGAATTCCAGACGTCCTCACCTCAGAGCTTCGTTGTGCCGGCAAATGGCTCGTACTTATTCAACACGATCTTCAGGGGAATGGAAAAAGGCAGGGCCAGCAGTGCAATCGGATTCTATTACCTGGAGGATGAGCTTCCGCTTGTTGCTCATTTATATGGAGAATGCAGGGCAGCCGAGCCCGAGATTGCATCCACGATTGAGATGCACACGCCGCTCTGCTCGAGCGGAACTGCCGACACGGCGATTACGCTGAGAAACACGGGCAATGACGTGCTGAACGTGAAATCATTAGAGATCAGTTCCAATGATTTCGCGGTTGTCAGCCCGGCTGGTGGATTCAAATTGAATGCCGGCGACACGGTTAAAATTATTATTGAATATCGGCCGAAATCCCCGGGCAACCACTCTGCACGGCTTATTATCAGGGCCGGTGGAACGGCTCTTCCGGGCGACAGCCTGGTATGCAGCCTTTATGGCATCAACAGCTCAAGCAGCTTCGAGCTTTCGAAGCATTTATGCGGATTCTATGACCTTGAGGAAAAGCAGGTGGGGTATGATACCCTGTATATCAGGAATAAGGGAAATGTGCCCCTCTCGTGGGATTATCCGGTTGATCTCGGCGCGTTCAAAATTACCGAGATTATTCCTTCAACCACACCTGTCGCTGACAGCTCGAGGGTTGCAGTGCGCTTCATTGGAGGGAAGCTCGATACAGCCTATTCCGCGTCACACGCATTCAGTGATTCCTGCGGCAACACGGCCGTGCTGCTTTTCAAGGCTGTTATCGGCAAGAGCAGTGCTATTCTGACATCTGCCGGGAGCATGATTTTCAGGAGGATAGTCTGCGACGGCGACAAAGCAGACACGACGCTGGCAATAAAAAATACCGGTACATCGCCGATGACGATCAGCCTGGTGTCAATCGATCCCACGTCGGACGCGGGATTTTCCGTTTTGAATTATCCGATCGAGGTAGCCGAGGGGGCTGCCGATTCAATTCATCTGCGCTTCAGCGGTATGAGTGCCGGAATGAAGTCCGGAACCCTGCTGATTAAAACCAATGCCAAGAATGCTGCCGGGGGATATATTAGAATTTCACTTTCTGCAAGGAGAGATATAAGCAACATGAGAATATCGCCCGGGACAGCGGAGTTCAGAAACGTGCCTGATAATACTCCCGACACGACGAACGTTACGATCACGAATACCGGCACAACCGTGATAAACCTCGTAAATCTGCCCGACAGCGCGCGCTTCATGGCTGAGGGTGCACTGCCGGCAACCATAGTGCCCGGAGGTACCGCCACGGTGAAGATAATTTTCAAGGGTGGCGCACCGACGGAGGAGGTCTTCGGAAGCCTTGATTTCACGGATAGCTGCGGCACAATATACAAGCTTCTGTTATACTCGAAGGTGAGGGGGCTGCCTCAGGCCGGATTGATGTGCGGCCGGGTATCCGGCAAATCAGGTGAAATAGTCAGGATTCCGGTCGTCAAATACAAGACGCCTCAATCGGAACTGCCATATATTTCAGCCTTCGAAGCTGTCCTTTCCTATAATGCCTCATTGCTGGAACCCGCCGGGGCGACTCCGAAAGGCGATATAGTGAATGGAATGCGGGCTATTCCCCTGCATTTCAGTAATATAGAATCCTCCGAGGGGCAGCTTGGGGAACTGGAATTTCGAGTGACGCTCGGCAATGCCGAGGAAACGGCCCTGCAGCTTATTGACGCAAGGGCCGTAAACGATCCGAATATTTACGTCGAAACTCGTGACGGCAGGTTTGGCCTGGATGAAATATGCCGTGAGGGCGGCCCGAGGCTTGTCGATTATACAGGGCATCTGGAGCTGTCGCGCAACGTGCCCAATCCGGCATCCAACGAGACGAGGATAGGCTTCTGGCTGATTGAAAAGGGCAGGACAGAGCTGTCGCTCTTTGATATAAACGGCAGGAAAATACGAGTGCTGTTCTCTGGCTATGCCGAACCCGGTTATGGAGAAGTCGTTTTAAGCACAAAGGATTTACCAATCGGTTCTTATATATACCGATTGGAAACCCCTACGCAGCCATTAACAAGAAAGATGGATGTGGTTCGATAGAAAACTACGTTAATCCTTGGGCAGAGCAGCTTTGGCCGATTCAATGCTGTCAGTGATCTGGAAATAGCTGTTAACTTTAGTAATATCAAAAAGATTCTGAACAACCTCATTCACATTGCAGAACACCATATTCCCCTGATGCTTGATGACATTTGCATTTGTTTTCACGAAAATACCCAATGCTATCGAGCTCAGATATGTGACGTCCTGGAGGTTAATGATAATGTTATTCTTCGGAGGCGTGCAATGGATACTGATATAATTCAGCAAATCATCCGTTTCCTTGCCACCCGTAAATTGTCCGCTCAGATGGACAATGAACCCGTTCTCGAATTCATCAATGACTATTTGTGACATAACAACCCTTCAAAATAAGTTCAATTTCAATATCAATGATTATGACGAAATAATACATAAAATATGTAAAAATTTTTCTTGCTTCAAGAAAAATGTAGGGGTGTGAATAAAAAAAACTCGGTATCAAAACTCGAATAGCAGCGAAATGGTGTGCGTGATGCCGCTTTCGTTTATAAAGTCATTCGAGACGGAATAATCAAGATGTGTTTTAAAGGGTATTCCGTCGATGATCTGTTCGATTTTCGGCCTGAGCGACAGGCCGCCTCCCCATTTTGTCATGGGCAGCAGTTTGGGTGTGCCCCTGTCGTCACCGTAGAGGGCGATACCTCCCCTGAATGCTATCATCTCGTGCACCGCGGCCTCTATGCCAAGCGTGAAGGTCGGGCTCTTATCGTATTGCGACACAATCGCGTCAAGCCCGACAAGGACATAGCGGGTGGGCGGAACGTAAACTGTTTCAAGTTCGCCCGTCACAGTCGAGCGGCTCTCGTATTCCTGCGGGTTAATGCCGAATTCCATGGCCACGCCTGTCCTGATCGAATAGGGCAAGGCTTCCATGCTTTTGTTCAGGTTGTTCCAGAACATGTAACCGGAGATGTTCTGCACTGCAATTCCAAAAGAAAACATGTCCATAATATTGAATTTGGCACCGACATCAACGCCAAATCCCGTGGCTTCAGTCGGCGAGCCGATCAGATTGTTCGTAAGATATTTCACGGCCACACCCATCGACGCGAATTCAATGCTGTAGGAAGCGGCAGCAGACATGGCATACTGAAAATTGGAAAGTGTGCCGATCGGTGCTCCCTGAGAGTTCCTGGCAGTAAATGAGCCCGAGTAGAGGCTTGCCATGCCGAATCCCACGCCTACATTCTCCGAAACGAGCTGGCCCCACGCGAGGGAGCCCGTTGTCCTGTCCATGCCGAGCATGGCCATGGAGCCGGAGATCAGAGGTTTGGCCGAAAAAAAGCCAAGGCCTGCAGGATTATAGAAAATGCAGGATGGGTCGTTTGCAATCGCCGTGAACGTGCCTGCCATGGCACCTGGCCTGCCGCCAATATCGCGCAGCAGATAGGGCTCGGCGTGGCCGCCGCCTGTTGGCTGGGAGAATGCGCGGGCAAGGGGGAGACTAACGAGAATGATAATCAGCAGTGCTTTAAGCCCGCTATATGCGCCGGATGGAAAACATATACGTTCTGAACATTTTTGTTCAGGCCTCGGTGCGAGCTGCACAATATTGAACATCTATTACCTCGATACTATGAACTTCTCTGCATCCCTAAAATTTTTGCCTTGAAGGACGCATATATATACTCCGTTTGGCAGTTCACTGCCGCTGAAAGTATATTCAACGTCTTTTGGCTTGGGCTTGTCACTATATATGAGAAGTACTTCTTTGCCGAGCATGTTATAGACGCTTAACCTGATATAGGGTTCATTGTCCTTAACGTCCACTTTGATGTGGTATTGCTCCTGCATTCCTCTCCAGACTTTCGCAATTCTGTTCTCCTTTTTGTTGGAGTCAGCGTCTGTCCTCAATAGTTTCGAATTCTTAGCCCTCGAGGGAGAGTTAGCAATTAGTGTGCCATCACTCCCCTGCGATGATGCAATTGATTTAGTATCGATTAATGCCAGGGAATTTCTATAGAAAAAAACATTGTCGGGACTTCTGTGCTGCGCCCCGAGATTTATTATGGTAATGAATAAGATGCCAATGCTTAACAATATGAGTTTTATGAAATTAGTCATAAGTTCCCTATAATGATCCTCCTAAACAAAATATTCAAAAATTTACAATCCTGCAATTGAAGCAAAATTGATTTTCAAAATTAGGAAAATGGGGAAAAGAATCAAACTTGTTTTTTTAAATATACTTAAGAGTCGTTGATAATGTGACGTGAGCGCATTGACAAACCATTGCTTACTTGCTTTTAAACTTCTCTGCAAGGTCAGCAAGCTTTTTGCTGTCTGAGGCGAACGTTTCAAGGGATTTTTTTGTTTCGATTGTTCCTTTCTCGACTCCGAGCTTCTGCGCCAGTTCCGTTGTTTCGCTTCCGGAGAGCATTTCTTTTTCACTCAGGAGCCTGGATATGCCTGCGGTTTTTATTTTCTGCTGCTCCTCGGCCATGTGCATAGCCATCTCAAGCTTTGCCGAGGCTGGTTTGCGCTTCGTTTCATCACGAGCGGGCAGTTCAGGCTCTTTTGCCTGTTCGTGCTTCGCTTTTTTCGCGGCAGCCTCGGTGCGCAGGCTTTGAAGCAAAGCCTCAATATCGGCGCGGTTCTTTTGCTCGCTTTCGGCTTGCGGTTTCGTTGCTTTCGGCGGCTTGGGCATAGCTGCATTCTGCGGCTCGTCTTTTATAACCGTGTCGAGGATCGCGCCCCTTTTCTTATATGCTTCGAGCGCCATGCGATTGGATTTGGCTGCTTCCTTAGTCTTTTTGCCTGCCGGCGGGGATTTCCGGGACGGCCCGGATTTGGCCTGCTGAGCGCCGGCTCTGCTCAGCAGCTCAAGCCTTGAGCTGCGCCATTTCATGTAGTAGTAAAGCACAAGCAGCAAAACGGCAAAAAGTCCGTATCCCAAAAACTTTACCCATTCGGGCAAAAGAGTATGACCGGTGGAATTTTTGCCGGAATCATCATGAAGAAGCTTTTTGCTCAAAGCTGCATTGGCGGAATCCTTCGCCCCGATGGCAGGGCTGAGCGAGTTGATCGAATCCGTCAGAGCTTTCAGATGCGCGACGGGCTCGAGGCATATAGTATCCTTTTCAATTATATCCGCAATTTGAATATCTCTGGCCTGCAGGCCGGTAAGATCGTGAAATTTGCCCGAGCAGAGTGAGTATTTGCTATTGTTACCCCTGATTTTGGCAATCTGGGAAAGCGCGGCATAAAGATCGGGTATGGCTGATTTCGCGATCTCGGCAAAGGCAAGATTCTTCTCTGCGGAATTAATTTTTCCCTCTTTCAGAAGCTCGATACCGAGTATAGCCGCGGCATCGGCATTGCCCTGCATCACCGCCCGCGTCAGGTCTCCTTTGGCACGGTCGTAAATACTGTCCTCGAGCCCGAGCAGGCCGGTACGGTATGAATCCTCGGCGGGAGTGATGTTGTTCCAGCTGAACACGTCCACCATGAGCGCGGAGGAATAGGGGAGGTAGGCTGTCGTGTAG
The DNA here is from genome assembly GCA_964538535.1 of uncultured Hyphomicrobiales bacterium. Lineage (GTDB taxonomy): Bacteria > Bacteroidota > Ignavibacteria > Kapaibacteriales > UBA2268 > CAZIHB01. Next base: position 8,755 of record CAZIHB010000006.1, read on the forward strand.
CCTCGCTTGTCACGAAGGCTGACGCTTATCTGCACGTTGTTCTTGTTTATCATGGCATAAACATCCTGAATGATCCCGCTCGAGGACTTTGTCCTGGCGGAATCGACAACGGAGCAGCCCGGGATGTCTATTATTATTCTTGTTTTCTCATTGCTCAGGCCGGTTTCGTATGTCGGCCTGTTCTTGAAGTAGAGCGTTGCGCGGCTTAAAGGATTGATCTGCACCGAGTACAGCTGTGTCTGCGCGAGTGCCGGAACGGCAATAGCCAAAGCCGGCAACAGGCAGAGTAATATTTTTATTCGGCGCATAACATTCAAATTAACTTGTATAAAACACGAGAAAAGAAAAGCAAAAATCATACCGCTTCGGGCAGAACGATTTTTATTGTTGTGCCTTTGCCAGGCTCGGAGAGCACGATCATTCTGCCCTTGTGAGAATTGATTATATTCCTGGCCAGGTAAAGCCCCATGCCTGAGCCGGGAGTGATGCCGCTCGGGAAGTATGGTTCGTAGATATGCTGAAGAGCTTCCTCTGCCAGGCCGACGCCGTCATCGGTAATTATCACCGAGATTTTGCTCTTGGCCTGCCTTGATATGCCTATCGTAATTTTGCCGCCGTCAGGCATAAAATCGCGGGCGAAGAGAATAATGTTGAAAAATGCCTGCTCAATCTGAAACCTGTATCCGAATATCTCGGCTTCGCCGCTTTCAATTTCCTTATCGACGGCAAGATTATCTGCCGAGAGCTGCGCGCTCAGAAACATGAGCACTTCATTGATCAGCGAGGAGATGTTAATATTTCCCGGCACATTCTTAGCTTGTTTATCAGAGGCAATTTCGCTCAGCTTGCTTACTATCTCATTTATTTTCAGCAATTGCCCCGAGATAATCCCGATTCTTCTTTTTGTGTCGCCGAGGCCGGATGCAAGCAGCTTCATGTGGCCGTCAATAACTTTCAGGGGAGAATCGATCTCTCTGGCCGTGGCCGAGGCAATTTCCCCGATGGCAACAAGCTTGGAAAAATCGAGCATTTTAAGATTGAGTGAATGAAGTCTGGCATTGAGGCGATTGTGCTTATCGTTGAAGACAAAACCGAATAGGAAAACCGAGGCCAGGTCGCAAATGGATTTTATGGCCCGGATGTCGGCAGGGCCGAATTCATCGGTTTTCATCCCCGTGATTGCAAGGGCAAAGCCGGCCGTCTTGCCGAAAAGCCTGACAGGGGAGATGATGTAGGATGACTGCGTCTCGGTGCCGGTTTGCATCAGGTTGGGTATGATGCTTGGCATCGGCTGCTCGCAGGCCCAGTCGATTATACCTTCCTCATCGAGCAGCCGGGAAAATTCGACAATTTCCGGCGTGGTATTATCTGACGTTATTGGTATCGGGCTGTTTGTTTCGTCATAATAGAAGACACAGATATCGACGACGCCGTAGTCTCTTGCCAATATCCGGTTGATAAGGGCCATTACCCCGGCGATGCCCGTGCAGGAGCTCAGCTCGTTCCAAACGGCCTCGAAATAGTCCCCGCCGCTTTCAAATCCGGCGGCAGCGCCAGCTGCCATCTTCTCGCGGAGTGATGACACTTCGTTCTGAAGGATGCGGACTGTCAGCTCGAGGGATTTGATATACTCCTTATCGGGGTATGCGTCAAATTGACTATCTTCCGATGGTAACAGTGTGTCGTCCATTTATTTCCCGTCTATTTTAACGGCCCCGGCCCCACGTCCCCGAGAATTGAAGCGCGGTTGTATTCTTCGAGGATTTCGCTTTTCAGCATCTCGAAAGCGCTGTCGGGCTCGAGCACGTCGTGCTGCTTAAATTCTTCAAATACTTCGTCGGCTAAATATAATGAAGATTTTTTATAATCCATAGCCCATTTTTTGAAGCCAAGCTCGCCCGAGAACCATTCAGACATTGAAACGATGGCCGTGAGCTGCTGATCGATCTCGGCAAAATCAATATTCCCTTCCAACAGGTTTTTTTTTGCCTCGGGGCTTTGGATAAATTCTGAAAAATGAGTGTGATGATTTTGAATGGCCTCGCACAGTTTCCCCGGAAAATTCCATTTCTCGGCTATCCAGGCCCCGATGTCGCAGTGATTTGTGTCGAGTATAATATTCTCTGCATCCAGCATCGAGCATTTTTTTTGCTTCTGGTATTCACGTATTTCTTTGAACTTTGCCGAAAAGTGCTCGACAATGATCAGAACGCCGATATCGTGCATCAATCCCGAGACGAATGCCTCGCCCGCAAGGCGGTAACCGAGCTTCCTGGCCAGCAGCCGGCAGCAGGCGCCGCTGAAAAGCGAATATTTCCAGAACTCTCTCAGGTCGAACATCGAGTTTCTCATCCTCGAGAAAAACTTTTGGATGAACAGGCTTAGAATTATTTCTTTGATTGAATTCACGCCAAGTACGACAACGGCCAGGTCGATTGTCGAAATTTTCCGCGCGAAACCGTAGAAAGGTGAGTTTGCCACACGCAGCACCCTTGCCGTCAGTGCCTGATCGCGTTCGATGAGCTGCGCCAGCCCGGCGGCGCTCATGTTGGGATTGTCGAGGGAGTTGAGCACCTGAGTCATCACGTGCGGAATTGCAGGTAATTCCCGAAGTGATTCCAGCCTGGAACGGATTTTGGCATTAAGCATTTTCGTACTCGGCGAGTTTTTTCCTCAAATCGATGACGACCTGAGTATGAATCTGGCATATCCTGCTTTCGGAAACGTTGAGCACCGCGCCAATATCCTTGAAAGTAAGGTCTTCGTAATAGTAAAGCATCATGACGACGCGCTTTTTTTCGGCAAGTTTTGAAAGGTAGTCCGTCACGAAGTTAATTCTTTCCTCGTCAGCAAGCGAGGTGAGGAAGTCCGGTTGTGACGTGTCGGGCAGTTCGGCCATAACGTCATAGTCATCCTCGGAATTTTGCGAAGAGGGCTCGCTGATGGAAAGCGAAGCTTTAGCAGCGGCGGCCGCGGAAAGATAAGCGTGATATTGGTCGGGAGTGATGTTAAGCTTGAGCATGATTTCCTCGGGCGAGACGTCGCGCCCCTTAGCGCTTCGGAGGGCATCAGTTGCCTGAAGGTACTCGTGGGCTTTTTTTCTTGTCGAGCGGGAAAGCCAGTCGAGCCTGCGCAGCTCGTCCTGAATGATCCCCCTGATGCGCGGTATGGCGTATGATTCGAATTTTACTCCGCGCTCGGGTTCGAACCTGTCTATGGCTTCGCTAAGGCCGAGGATTCCAATGCTCAGAAAATCTTCGTCGCCGAGGATAGTATTATTGGGCAGATTCATTTGCTGCAGCACGTATTTGACGAGCCAGATATAATGAAGCGTCAGCTTGTGCTTTTGTTCAAGCTTGTGATTGGCAACAAATAATTCCCACGTATTTTGTATATCCTCCGAGGAGCGAACCATATTTTCTTATTTAAGTATCTTTAAAAAAACTTGCTACGATTTATCTTTTTGTTCCATCTTGCCGAAAATCTCGTCGAAGTATGCATCATCGTTTCCAAAATCCTCGGCCGCGGGCATCTCGCTTGGCATCTCTGTGCCAATTGGAATGGCTGCTGCCCCCTCGGCCGGGCCTGGCTGCGGAATCGCCGGAGCCGCCCCGGGCAATGCCTGTCCCGGCAATGCCTGTCCGGGCTGCGCCGCCTCGGCAGTGCTCTCGGGAGATTTCTCCCCGGCTGATTTCCAGGGCAGCTCTTTGCTCTGCTTCTCGCTGAATCTTTTATTTGCCAGTTCGCGCTCGATTTCTTCAAGATCGGCAAGCTCGGCCTCTTGCTGCCTTTTTTCCTCCTGAATTTTTTCTTCTTCCTCTATCCTGCGTTGTTCCTCGAGCTCAAGCTTTTTATCTTCCGAGATCAGCAGGAAAATGCCGACCATCACAATGCCGCATCCGAAATAAAAGAAAATAAAGATAAAGAACACGGACAATATCGATGCCGATATTCCTGCCTGAAAGACGTACCTGACGATGATAAAGGAAAGAACAGCTGCAAGAAGAGACACGTTGAACAATATCTTGTGCGGCAGCTTCAGGAAGGAGTTTATCCTTTTCTGCTCGATTTTTTCAAGCTTCTGTGCTTTTTTTTCGCGCAGCTGCCGGCGTCTTTCCCGTTCCTTTTTATTCTTCAGTTTTTCTTGCTTTTGAGCATCTTCGGCAGCTTTTTCCCGCTTTTCTCTTTCCTTTCTTTCTTTCTCCAGTTTTTTTTCTTCGGGAGTCAGTGCCTTTTTTTCTTCTTTTGCCATTTGCCAAACCGGATTATGGAACTAAATCTGCCTGAAACTAAAAGAACTCTGCATAAAATTATCAAAAAAAACGATCAAAAAGGAAAAACTTTTATCCCCAAGCCGGTGAAGAGACGTTTTTGACCGCGTTGGAGTATTTAACCGGCAAAATGGGCAAAGGCAATTAGTTTGATTATTTATCATTTGGTATCATTTCCATTATTCTGTCTGCGATTTTCGCTATGGCTGCCGATACTTCGCTGTCGTGGCAAAGGTTCGTGAATAGTTCCTGCTGAAGTATCGAAAGCCTCACGATTCGGTCGTAAGGGACGAATCCGAGCACATCGAGCTGCAGCTGCAGGAACTTATCCGTGGCCAGGTTCAGCTTGGCCGAAATGTCCTCCGCGTCCTCGTAATCAATCACGTTGTTCACGAGCAATTTTATCTTTGATGCCTCCGCAAGGTTGAGCAGAATCTTGACGAGCCCGTAAGCGTCCAGAAGCGATGTGGGTTCGTCCGTGATCACGACGGATATTATGTCGGCGATGGAGCAGCACGCTATGACGTGCTCAGAGGCCCCGGCAGGGGTGTCGAGTATGATGATGTCATAGTCCGTGTCCAGCAGAATTTGCCTGTAGGCATCAATGATCGTGATCTGAGATTCTTCAAGGGTTTCTCCGGTTGCCGGCAGGTCAGCCAGAAGATCCAGATTCTCGCTTATGTTGAAAATTGCCGTGGCGGCACTTACCTTGCCCGTGTAAACCTGAAGCAGCCTGACCGGCGGCTCGACACCGTGCAGGAGGTGCTGGTTCGGGAAATTCATGTCGGCATCCCAGATTAGTACCTTCGCGCCGCCCCTGGCAAGGGTGTTGCCGAGATTTGCCGCCAGAACGCTTTTGCCGACACCGCCCTTGCCGCTCGCGATCGTTATGACGAAGGGGGCCTTCATCTCCTGCGCGGCACTCTCGTCTTCCAAATTGACCGGATCATTTATCATTGCATTCATATCTTTTCTTCGTCCAATGATGCAAAAGTAAAATGAGCAATATTTTTAATTGTCGCGGGCTCTATGTCGTCAGGCACTTGCTGTCCGTTGGTGAAGTAAGCGAGGGGGAGCCTCGACTTCTGCAGTGCCTCGACTGCCTGGCCTATCGCGGGGGCCTCGTCAGTCTTGGTCAATATCATGGCTGAAAGGTTGAATGCTGAAAATTTTTCTATGCAATCCGTTATTGCTTTCCCCGTTGAGCAGGCACTCTGCACAAGATAGTTCACGTTTGGCTCGGCTGCTTTCAGGAATTCGCCGAGAAGTTCCATGTTTTCCCTGTCGTTCTGGCTTTTGCCGGTAGTATCTATGAATATCAGGTTTCTTTCGAATTCCTTATCGAGCAGGGCCTTCAGCTCTTCGGGCGAGTAAACCGCCTTGAACGGGATGGAAGCGATCGCAGAGAAAGTCTGCAATTGTTCTGCTCCGCCAACTTTGTAGGAGTCCGTTGAGACTATAAGAATATCGGCTTTGTGAACCAGCTTGCAGATGACGGCAAGCTTGATGAGGGCCGACGTCTTGCCGCCGCCCGCCGTGCCCAGAAACGTGATCACCTGCCTTTCAGGGCCGGGGACGATTGTCGGGAACAGTGGAATAGAGTTTGCTATCAGTTTCTTTGTCTCGGTCAGCGCCGCGCTGATCTCGGCGAATGGATTGACGGACGAAACCTTGCCAATGGCACCAAGGATAAAATCCTCCGAGAAGTCCATGTCGGAAAGTGCCTTGTAGAGCCTGGCCCAGTTTGGTCCGAGCGCCGGGGCAAATTTGTATTTGACCGCGTCGGCCAGCTCGCTGATCGACACTCTGATGCTCTCAAGCTCGGAATGAATTTTCATGTTGGATTGCGCGGCCGGTTCCGCGGGTTCGGGTTTTTCCACGGCACTCTCGAGCGCAGGGATGGCCGCCGGCTCCCTTAATCTCCTCAGCTGCACGTTGGATGCAGCGGGCCTGTCGTCAACCGCGGCCACGATCTCGACGTATTTCGCACCCGATTCGGCGGATTCGACCGTCCGGCTGGAAAGAATCACGGCATCATTACCAAGCTCTTTGATGATTTTGGCCTTGCCCTCTTTCATGGTCGGCGCGCTGAATTTCTTTATCTTCATTTCCCCCCGCTCACATCCTTTTATATATAGTATATAGTACTCACAAGATTAAAGAAGAAAAAAATGTGCCAAAGAATGTAATAAGGAGGGAAAAATTCACAAAAATTACTACCCTGAAAGAAAATGGGCGAGCACACCTGCTTCTGCCAGCCAGAGAAAAACCACGGCGCCGGCTCTTTCCCGTCGTCATCTCCGCGGAGGCGGAGATCCATAAGTTTATGTAATTCAATAGATTCCCGCCTGCGCGGGAATGGCGAAGCATTTTCGGGCACGACGCGCCGTGCCCCTACTGGAAAAAAACACGGTGCCAGCACCCTGCCGTCGTCATCTCCGCGAAGGCGGAAATCCATAAGTGCTTGCAAATCAATAGAATCCCGCCTGCGCGGGAATGACTTGTCGCAAACAACATTTCATCATGTATTTGTAGGGCCACAGGGTGGCAAGCCACGGCGGG
>CAZIHB010000007.1:0-14905 GCA_964538535.1 uncultured Hyphomicrobiales bacterium
CCTCGGCTATCATTCCCGTGGCATGGATTGGAGTTATTGCTGCGCAAATCATTGGCGCGGCACAAATTTTGGCCGCGTTCGCGGGCATGAGCTACGAGGCTGGCGTCATCACATCGTCCTGCGTCTTCATCGGATACACTATCATCGGCGGGCAGGTGTCGCTGCTGCGGACCGACCTGGTACAGTCCTTTCTTATTATCGCCGGAGTCCTGCTGACAGCCATTTTGGCGGCAGCCTCGGGCAGGGTGCCGCTTCATGCACTCTCGGCCCCTGCTTTCCCGTTCAACCGGGCTTTCGGGCCGTGGGACCTCGTAGTGCTGATACTGACATACAGCACTACATTTATCGTGGGGCCCGATATATATTCAAGAATTTTTTGCTCGCGCGATGAACGCACTGCCCGCCGAAGCGTTTTCGCCACGGCGCTGATACTCGCGCCGCTCGGCTTCGTTTTCTCGTTCATCGGGATATACGCGCTGAGGGCCATGCCGGGCTCTATAACCGCGTCATCGCTCGCGTTCATGGCGGCGCTGCAGCAACTCCTGCCCCGGTGGGCATACTCCCTCCTTGCTGCCGCGCTGCTCTCGGCCGTCATGTCAACGGCCGCCACCACACTGCTGACCTCCGCGACGATTATCTGCGACCTGACAATGAAGAACGGGCTCGAATCCGAGCATTCCATCAGGCGCACCAAGTGGCTTATCGCCGCGTTCGGCGGGCTGTCCATGGCATTCGCGCTGAAAGTCACCTCGATTATCAACTCTCTGCTTATCGCCCTGACGATATACTCGGGCGCGTTTATCATTCCGGTCGCGGCGGGAGTGCTCGGCTTCAGGAGTTCCAGGCGGTCGGGCATTGCAGCCATGGCCGCGGGCGGGGCGCTCGCGCTCGCGGGCAAGCTCGTTTCCGTCTTCGGTTCCGCGGCTGCCGGCAATGCCGTCATCATTCTCGCGTTTATAACCAACGCCACGATTCTCTTTGCCGGCAAATTAAAGCGCCGCGAAGCATGATTTGCTTTATCCCGCCATTTGTCATAATTTTACTTTTTTGTCCGCACTCAATTTTGGAATTATGTTTAAAATAGACCATAACAAGTACCCGATGCCCAAGAAGCTGAGGCACCACACGTCTGCGAATCTATACATGCCTCTCAGCGAGCTTAAGGAAATACCCGAGCATTATCCGCCGGTTATCGATAAAATTGATTTTTCAGGTTTCTTCCCCAATGGCAAGGCCCCCGACACGCTGGACATAGGCTGCGGCAAGGGGCAGTTCCTGCTCAATTTTGCACACGACAACCCCGACAGGACCGTGATGGGAATCGAGATCAGAAACACTGCAGTGAAATGGATTAATGAAGTGATATCGGGAGAGGATTATCCCAACGCGAGGGCGCTGTTCTACTCCGTGGCTAACGGGCTCCCGTTCATCGGGGATGGCACGGTCAGGGACATATTTTACCTTTTCCCGGACCCTTGGCCAAAGCTGAGGCACCACCGCAGGCGTGCCTTCAACGTCAGATCCCTCGAGGAATGCCACAGGGTGCTTGCCCCGGGCGGCCGGCTCTGGCTGGCAACAGACGTTGACCACGTGGACGCCCACCACCTGAAGACCCTCGGGGAGCATGGCGGGTTTTCGTGCGCGAGGATCGAAAGCCGTGAGGAGTGGCCCCTGCCCGTCACGAATAAGGAAAAATTCTGTCTGTTGAACAATATTCAGGTTTTCAGGCTGCTCTGCACCAAATAATCTTTATTTGGCTTCGAATATCCTGCACCTGCACAGCCCGGCCTTGTTCAGAAAGTAGGAAATGCTGACGCGGAGCACTCCGAAGCCATATTTCATGCTGCGCTTAAAATTGATCGACGAAGCTTCGTCAAAGTACTTCGTCGGGCAGGTTATTTCAGCTATTTCAAAGCCGGCGTGGAATATCTGCGCGATCATCTCGTTATCGAACACGAAATCATCGCTATCCACCCTGTAATTCACTTTTTCGAGCACTTCCCGCGAGAACGCCCTATATCCCGTGTGATACTCGGAGAGCTTCTTGTTCATCAATATATTCTGGCTGAGTGTAAGGAAGCGGTTGGCAATGTATTTATAAAGCGGCATGCCGCCCTTGCGCGCTCCCTGGCCAAGTATCCTCGACCCCATGACAACAGGGTAAACACCGCTCGCGATAAGGTGCGCCATCGAGGGGATAAGCATGGGAGTATATTGGTAATCGGGGTGAAGCATTATTACTATATCGGCCCCGAGCTCGAGAGCCTTGTCGTAGCATGACTTTTGGTTTCCCCCGTAGCCCGTGTTTTTTTCGTGCCGGATGATATGCCTGATGCCAAGCTTGCGAGCCTCTTCAATCGTGTTGTCGCGGCTGGCGTCGTCAACAAGCACGACGTCGTCCACGATGCCGAACGGAATTTCGCGGTAAGTCTTCTCGAGAGTGTGCCCCGCGTTATAGGCGGGGAGCACAACAACAATTTTGTTTTTATCAATCATCGGCCAGCCCGATAAAATAAAAAAGCAAATATATTAAAAAATCACGTAAATAAGCATAGATCTCATTAATTTACAGCATAAACAAATTAATTCCCGCATCGGTTTTTTGATTATTTTGTTTTTTGTAATTTAGATCGTGTTATGGTAAATAGGTTTATTATATTTCCGGAGAATTGAATTGAAACTAAAGAACCAATTATTTTATGCATTATTTTTTGCATTATCAGCGTTTGCTTTTTGGGCTTGCGGCAGCGATAGCAGCACCAATCCCGATGAAACGGGCGGTGCTAAAATCACTGCTCTCTCAAGCTCCGAACTGTTGCCCAAAATGGTACTGAAGATCACGGGTTCCGGTTTCGGCGATAACCAATATAACAATTATGTTACGGTCGGCTCGGTCAGGGCCGGGAACGTCCTTCTTTGGAGCGACAAAGAAATTGACATTATTGTGCCGGAGATCACAGCCGCCGGGAAAATCACGGTTAATATCGACAGCAAGGAAAGCAACGGCTATCCATATACACTCATGACCGGCCCATACGTTCTTGCAGCCGAGGACAACGCTGCCTATCCCGAGGAAGAAATCACAATTCAGGGAAGCAATTTCGGCGCGGACAACGGCAAAGTGACAATCGGCAGCCTCCAGTTTCAGGCAAATTCATGGTCGAGCACCGAGATCAAGGCAACGGTCCCGGCCGATGCAAAATCCGGCAAGCTCTCCGTCACTACAGCCGCGGGCAAGAAGAGCAATGATATTGATTTCACGGTATCGACAATCAATGACCCACGCATACAGATGATCAACACCAGCGAGGCGAAGGTCGGCTCGGAGATCGAGATCACCGGCCTCAGGTTCGGAGACTCGCGGGGATCGAGCTACGTTATATTCGGCGGCGGAGTGAAAGCCGCGGAATATTCAAACTGGTCGAAGACAAAGCTCGTTGTGAAAGTGCCTCAGGGCGCCATCACGGGCTACGTGAGAGTATTTGTCTCCGGCATCGGATCCAACGGTATTAATATTAACGTTCTCCCCGCCACGAGTGCCCCCGTGATCAATTCTCTCAGCAAGACAATATTTGAAATAGGGGAGGGGATCGAAATATTAGGCAGGAATTTCGGCACTTTCAATGAAAACACGTGCTGGGTGGACTTCAACGGCGTGAAGGTAAATTCCGTGAATTCATGGGATGACGAGAAGATCTTCGTTACCGTGCCTGATGGCGCCACGAGCGGCAAGGTTACTGTCTATTCCGCGGGCGTGAAAAGCAACTCCATCGATTACACGATAAAGTCCAACACTACTCCTGAAATAACGAGCATCAACCCTTCAATTGCATTCACGGGCCAGACCGTTTCCATCGAGGGCAAGAACTTCGGTGCAGCCCAGGGCTCGAGCTACGTGCAATTCACCAATGCAAAAGCCGTGAAGATCACTAAATGGTCGGATAAGCTTATCGACGTTGTCGTGCCCGACAGCGCGAAGAGCGGCGAGGTGAAGGTAGTGATCAACGGCGAGTGGTCGAACGGCGTGCAGTTTAAAGTTCAATCCAAATTCCAGCTGCTTTCCATGGTGCTTGTGCCCTCGGGTGAATTCACGATGGGGAGCGACAAGAGCAGCAGCGAGGATTACTATCCCGCCCATAATGTGAAAATCACACGTTCCTTCTACATGAGCAAGTACGAGATCACGCAGAAAGAGTTCGTGAAAGTAACGGGCTACAACCCGAGCAAAACCGGATTCATCGGCGACAACCTGCCCGTGAACCAGTTGTCATGGGTCCAGGCGGTAACCTTCTGCAACGAGCTCTCGAAGCAGGAAGGACTGGAGCAGGTTTATAATATCAAAACCGATAATGACATCACGGCCGACTTCAGCAAGAACGGCTACAGGCTGCCAACCGAGGCTGAATGGGAATATGCCTGCCGAGCCGGCTCAACCGGCGACTTCGCCGGCAATATCGGCGAAATGGGCTGGACTAACGCCAATAGCGGAAATACCATCAAAGAAGTTGGCGGCAAGGCGCCGAACGCCTTCGGACTTTATGATATGCACGGCAACGTTGCCGAGTGGGTGTGGGACTGGTACGACATCTATGATTCGGGTTCGGCCACCGATCCGAAAGGCCCCGCAACCGGGCTCGAGAGAGTCTTGCGCGGAGGATATTACCAGGCCGGCCCCTCGAGCTGCACTTCATACATCAGGCAGTCCAAGGATCCTTCGCAGCGCCTGTGGTACTATGGCTTCAGGGTGGTAAAGAATAGTTAAAATTCATGATTGCCAAGATCGAAACCGCTCCCTTTGCCGGGAGCGGTTTTTTTTTCAATTACTCTGAAAATACCGTTTTCATGCGGAACCGAAGTTTTAATTTTGCTTTTTTATAGTTGTCCGGAACACGGGGAAAAAGTGATTAAGATATTTATTTTCGCGCTGCTGATCGCGGCACTGCCCGCGGCTCTGCCGGGCCAGGTTAACACCGAGGTTTACAGGAAGGATTACCAGGCCGACGGGCTATACAACACCTTCGGGCTTATGCTCGGCTACAGGAGCGGCAATTCCGACGACGCGAGGGCGGGCACTTCATTCAGGAGCGATCTCGTGGCGGGGAGCTGGCACTCTATGCTTATAGGCAGCTACGAGTACGGCTCGGCACTGAATGTGAAAAACACGAACAAAGGCTTTCTCATGGTGCGGTTCATGCGCGACCTGACGCGGATCCTCGAGGGAGAGGCCTACGGGCAGCGTGAATTCAACGAGTTCATCAACCTGAACGACAGGAAGCTCGCTGGAGCCGGGCTGCGCTTCAATCTGGACAAAATTTTGTTCGATGCAGATTCCGGCTGCCGCAGGTCTTTCGCTGTGGGCGCTTCCCTCATGTTCGAGCGCGAAGACGTGAAGATTCCGGCCGGTGTGAAATCAATCGACCGGCTGCGTTCCTCCAATTACGTCAGCCTGCAGTTCGATTTTCCCGGCCGATGGGCAGCGCGCGTTGTCACTTACTTCCAGATTGCCCCCGCCCAAAGCTATGACTACAGGCTGCTGTCTGAAGGCGGGATGACGTTCAGGCTGACAAATTCATTCTCGATGGGGATCAATTTCAAGGACCGCTTCGACAACGACCCGCCGAAGGGCATCGGGTGCAATGATTTCGAGATCAACAACTCGATCAGCTTTAAATTCTAATATTAATCAGCCACACCCGCCGGCGGTCACGCGCTTATGCTCGAGTGTATCTCGATGTCGGTGTCGGCGGGCAGCTCCGTGAAGCTGATGACATTGACCATCGGGAAGGCCGTGTGAATCATCCTGTAGAAATACGGCCTCACCTGTGCAGAGCATATTACAAGCGGCAGATAGCCGGCCATCGTTATCTCGTCAATCGATGAAGAGAGGCTCTTCTGAACCCGCTGAACGATGTCGGGGGCAAGGCCCATCGTGACGGAAAGGGCAGAAGCATTGCCCGACTGCAGCGCCGTTGTCATCTTATCCTCCACGGCAGGATTGATGGATATCGCGTGTATCACTCCGTTGCCGTCCTGATAGAGCCGCTTGATCGTCTCCGAGAGGTTGTGCCTGACGTATTCGGTCAGCACGTCGATATTTTTCGTGATTTTTGAGTACTCGAGCAGCGATTCCGTGATGAGAGGCAGATCCCTGACGGGCACGCCCTCTGCCAGGAGATTCTGCACCACTTTCTGAATGGTTGCCACGTTCAGGCCGTCGGGGCCGATTTCCTCGACGAGCGAGGGATAATCCTGCTTCATGTTGTCAATAAGGTGCCTGATGTCCTGCCGCGTCACGAGCTTGTCGGAATTCCGCCTGAGCAGTTCCGTAAGGTGGGTTGTCAGCACGGTTGCCGACTCGACCACCGTGTAGCCGAGTATCTCCGCGTTTTCCCTCTCGTTCGGGTTGATCCACGTGGCCGGAAGCCCGAAGACGGGCTCAGTCACTTTTATTCCTCCGATCTCGCCCTCGGCGCTGCCGGGATTCATGGCAAGGAGCATGTTCGGATGCAGCTGGTTGCGCGCAATTTCATTCCCGCGAATTTTAATTACATATTCTTCCGGCTCGAGCTGCAGATTGTCGCGCACCCTCACGGGCGGCAGGATGATGCCGAGCTCCGTGGCCAGCTGGCGGCGCACGTTCGTGATACGCTTGAAGACGTCCCCGCCCTGAGTCTCGTCCACGAGTGATATCAGGCTGTATCCCAGCTCTATTTCCACGGGGTCCACGCGCAGGAGCTCTTCCACGGGCTGCTCCTCCGGTTTTCTTGCCGTCGCTTCCTCGGCCTCGGCCAGCTCCATTGCCGCCTTGCTCTCCACTTCACGCTTTTCCTGTTTTATTCTGTACCACGAGAGCCCGCCCAGCATGGCCGAAAGGATGAAAAACGGGAAGAAGGGAAAGCCCGGCAGCAGCCCGAGCACTATCATCATCGATGAAGCGATTGCAAGAGGCTTGGGCTTCGAGGCGAACTGCCTGCTCAACTGGGATTCGAGCTGCTCGCCGCCGCTGGAACGCGTCACGACAAGGCCGCCCGAAACCGAAACCAGCAGTGCCGGCAGCTGTGAAACCAAGCCGTCGCCTATGGTCAGAATCGTATAGGTCGAGGCGGCATCGGCAAATGGCATTCCCCTTTGGAGTATGCCGATGGTGAAGCCGCCGATAATATTTATACCCGTGATGACAAGCCCTGCAATGGCATCGCCTTTAATAAACTTCGAGGCACCATCCATCGATCCGAAGAAGTCAGCTTCCTGAGTGAGAGATTCCCTGCGCTTTCTGGCTGTCTGCTCGTCGATATAGCCCGCGTTAAGATCGGCATCGATGCTCATCTGCTTTCCGGGCAGCGCGTCGAGAGTGAACCTTGCAGCAACCTCCGCTATACGCGTGGAGCCCTTGATAATCACCACGAAGTTGATCACGAGCAGTATCAGGAATATTATCACGCCCACGATATAGTTGCCCCTTATAACGAAGGTGCCGAAGGCGTGAATTATCTCACCCGCGCGGGCCTCGCTCAGGATCAGCCTCGTCGAGGCCACGTTCAGGCCAAGCCGGAAAAGGGTAGATATGAGCAGGATCGAGGGAAATGAAGAAAATTCGAGGGGAGAACGAAGATAAACCGATACCATGAGTATCAGCACAGATAACGCGAGATTCACGGCTATGGACAGATCCAGAAAGAAAGCGGGCAGGGGAATGATCAAAAAGGCAATAATCATGAGCACGCCCGCGGCAAGCAGAAGGTCGCGGTTGCCGAGAAGAACCGGCAGCACATTATTCTGCATTTTCTGCATGACGGGTGATTTTAATAGTGCCAGTTGCTGATTATTAGCCATGATCTTCCATGCAAAGCCGTGAAACAGCTAAAAACAATTACAGGAAGATAAAGCGCAAATTCTCTGCCAAAAAATTCCGGGCAAGTCAGTGCATGTAGTTCGGGAATAGTTTTGAAGCGCATTCGGGACAAATGCCGTGGCTGAATTCCGCCTCGGAGTGCTCGTCAATAAATTGCTCGATTGGCGCCCATTGGCCCTGGTCGTCCCTGATCCTCTTGCAGCTGGAGCATATAGGCAGCAGCCCGCTAAGCACCTTTATTTCGCTTTTCGCGTTCATCAGCTGTTCTATCAGTTTCTCTCTTTCTTCATCCGCCTGCTTCCTGGATGTGATGTCCTCGACTATCCCGTCGAAGAAAGTAAGCCTGCCGTCCTCGTCATAAACAGCCCAGGCATTTTCCCTGCCGAAGAATATAGTGCCGTCGCGCCGCGACCATTCTTCCTCGTGGCCCGTCACCTTCCCCTCGTCCATCAGGGCACCATAGAATTCGATTCTCCGCTCCAGGTCCTGAAAGTGGAAATTGAAGTTGCGCCCGATGATCTCTTTCTCGCCGCCATAGCGCAGCATCGATGTCAGTTCCGGGTTAATAAGCACAACCGTGCCGTCGGGCCTCAAACGATACATGCCGACGTTGGCATGCTCGTAAATACCCCTGAATCTCTTTTCATTCAGATTGAGCTCGGTCTCGATCTTCTTTCTTTTGCTGATGTCCCTCAGGTATGATCTCGTGCCGGTAATCTTCCCCGCCTTCTCGATGACTACCGTGTCGATCTCGCAGGCAATCACGCTGCCGTCCTTCCTCAATCCCTTGAACTCATGGTGGCCGGGCACGGCGGGCGAGGATGACAAATCATCGGCCGGGGCGGTTATACGCCCCCTGTCGTCGGGATGAATGATCTCGATGATGGGCATAAATACGATCTCTTCGAAGGCATAGCCGAATATGCTGCAGAGCATACCGTTGCAGAATGTCAGCGCGCCGGAATTATCGCAGGCCAGGATGCCGATGCCTGCCTTATCGACAAGATCGCGGTAAAGTTTTTCAGATTCTTTATGCACTTTTTCAGCATGAAATCGTTCCTCGATTTCTGCTTTCAGCTTCTCGGTGTAAACCTCCAGCTCCATTTTCTGCCTGTCCCTTTCCTTTTCTATTTCCCGCCTGATATTGAGCTCCGCGATGGCCGCGAGCTTAAGGTCGCGCTGGCGCCCGGCGGTATAGGCCGTGAAGATGGCAATAGCAGTGCTTCCGGCAAAATACAGGTTGAAATTCCCGTCATACCTGAAAACAAGAGCGAAGGTGGCAAAAATAATCAGCGCGGCGAGTGAAGTTTCGATTGCTGCCCTTTTTGCCCCCGTCAGCACCCCGGCCAGGACCGCCGGCACAATGAAGCTCATGAGAATGATCGGGGGAAAGGCGGGGTAAAGCAAAAGAATCACAGCCAGAAAGGCAGCAAAAATTAAAACGGAAATAAGCAGTTTACCTGTTCGTCCCATGTTAAGTGCTAAGCTGTATTTATATTTACGTGCTATGCTCGCGGCTCCGCTAAAGTCTTGAAATAATGTAAACTTATAATAATTCGGTATTTAATCACTTATTCTTATATTATTCCTGTTGATAAGCTGTTTGACAACTTAACTGTTTAAGTTCCATTTCGGCTCCAATCCGATTAAATAAATAACGATAACTAATCTGCAAGTACTATGCCAGAAGCAGCCCGGGAAAATAAAAACGCAGCCAATGCAGCCAGAAAAAACAAACTTCTCATCGTCGATGACGAAGACTTATTCCTGAAGATACTCATCCGAATGTTTGAAAAGAGATACGAGCTCCGCACCGCTACATCGGGCGAAGAGGGGATCGAAGTGCTGGAAAGCGGTTTTAAACCCGAAGTTATAATAAGCGACCAGCGGATGCAGGGCATCAGCGGCGCCGAATTCCTCGAGAAGAGCATTCACTACGCTCCCGGGGCAACAAGAATTATCCTGACCGGATACTCCAACCCGAAAGATATAATTGCCTGCATCAACCAGGGCAAAGCCTACATGTACCTCACCAAGCCCGCCGAGGAGATTCAGCTCGTGCAGGCGGTGAAAATCGCGGTTGACTACTACAATTCAAATCAAAAGAACCGGGTGCTTGCAGCCGAATTGAAAAAATCACTGGCCAACGCCGAAAAAAATAATAAACTGCTCGACAAATCGCTACTCGAGACCCAGCAGCTCTTCGCTCAGGCCGTGCAGGTGATCAGCGGGCTCTCCACGCTTAGCGAGAGGTATTATTTCAATTCGCACTCCAAGAACATCGCGGTCATCGCCAAGGCACTTGCCGAGATGCACGGGCTGACGCCTGACAGAATTCAGCTTGTCATGGTGGTCTCGCTGCTCGTCAATTCCGTCACACTCGATATGCCTAAAAAGTTCATTCTGCACGATCCCAATGACCTCAGCGACGAGGACAGCATCATTGCCTACATGAATTCATACATGAAGAACCTTGAGCTGATATCCAAGGTGGGGATGCTCAACGTCCACTCCGAGGTGCTTTCCCAGCTGTGGGAAAGGTATGACGGCAGCGGGCATCCGAAGGGCCTCTCAGGAAAGCACTGGGCCATAGAGGCGCAGATCATCGCCATGGCAAGGTTCTATCATAATGCAGTTTACAGGATCACCCCCGAGCAGATGAGCGAGCTCAATGCGAAGGGAGTTGTGAAGCAGTCCTTCAAGACCACGATGCAGAGGCACCAGGAAGCCGTCAAAATGTACTACCGCAGGGCCGGCTGGTTCGAGCTGGACATCTTCAACGATCTGCATGATTTAATCAAAAAGAAAAGCTGCCCCTCGCTGGTTCCCGAGAACAAGGAGCTTGAAATTATAAATCCGGACTTCGACCCCGATGAAGCCGCGCTCTTCCAAAAAGAGACACATGCCGGGGAAGCACCCGCGGGCAGCGATACAATTTCCGCCTCAGTCAGCACCGGGGAAGTCCAGCTTGTCGAGAAAGAAATAAAAGTTGAGGAACTCCAGGCGGGGATGGTGATAGGCCAGAACGTGGTGACGAAGAACGGCATTCTCGTCGTGCGGCAGGACAACACGCTCGATGCCACACTCGTCAGGAACATTCAGAATCTGGGCTCCGCCGGCATGGTGCCCGGCTACATCACGATCATGGTGCCCAAGGGCTGATAAGCCTGCGCGGAGATGACAACGGGGAAAAGCCGGCGCATGTCTTATTCATGCGCCGGGCATTCAAGCACCGTTCCTGCAGCGCTGCCATGCCTTCTCCAATCTCAGACCGGGCCGGCAATCATGCTCACCTGACGTGAAAAGCGTGCGAGGAAATCAGGCCGACAAAAAACACTACCAGAATCATAGCCGCTGCAGCCTCTCTGCTTATCCTTGCTTCTTTCGTTTTTCTGATATATTTCACAATCGCGCCCCGGTTATTCGCAAGGTGAAACAAGAAAAATATCGTGGTCAGGACAGCCGACACATTATGGACGCTCATCCAAAAATGCCTTTCAACCGTCATTGGATCAAATTGAAAGACGTGGTTTATTATTCCCGACAAGGGCAGCCCCAAAGCTGAAATAAACAGGCCTGTGCTGATGAATGCCCGCTTGTTGAATTTATTCTTATCTGATGCTTCCATTTTTACCCCCGATTATTATAAATAGACATACAATCGCAAAATATCCACAATTTCAAATATCAGTCAGCCTTCGCGCTGAGCGCTCCATAGGCGCATATCTTGACACAATTCAGGCAGCCGCGGCATCTGTCCGGGTTTTCAAATCTCGAATGTTTGTGCCACGGCAGATCAATTTTGCCGATTACCTGTTTCGGGCAGGCAGCAATACATTTCCAGCAAGCTTCGCATTTTTTTGTGTCCAGCCGCACGAAGCTTGTATTCGTGCTTTCGGCCCTGAAAAATTTCATCATCACCACACAGCTCCTGTTTTTTTCTCACAAAAGTAGCAAGGCTGCCGCGCCCGGACGATAACAATTGTTAAGAAAAACCTTTGGACAAACATAAATTATTGAATTATTTATTCGTCTCCTTAGCTTTGAATGGATGAAGCCGGAAATTGCTTTTTCCCTTCGGTGGATAATCAGTCGGAATACTTAATAAAGGTGGAGTATGAGAAAAATAGGTATTCTTTATGGCATGGAGCGGGTGTTCCCCCCGGCATTGATAAAACGGATAAACGAGCTCGGCGGGAGGGATGTTCACGCCGTCGAGATCAAAATCGGCACGATCAGGATGGACGAACTGTTTGATTATCATGTAATTTTCGACAGGATCTCGGCCCATGTGCCTTATTACCGGACATACCTGAAGCTGGCCGTGCTTAATGGCGTGAAAGTGGTCAATAACCCATTCGTCACTTGCGCTGAAAACACGCTGCTGCACATAGCCACCGCGCACAAGCTCGGCATCAACGTGCCAAAGACCGTTGCCCTGCCGAGCAAGGACGTGCCCGAGGGCACGACGGGCGACTCCCTGCACAACCTGCTTTACCCGCTTGACTGGGACGAGGCATTCGAATACATCGGCTGGCCGGCCTACCTGAAGCCCAATGCCAGCAACGGCGTCAGCAACGCCTTCAAGGTATATAACAAGCAGGAATTTTTTTCCGCCTACGAGGTGACAGGCAGGAAAGCCATGGTGCTGCAGGAAAATATCGACTGGCAGGAGTACTACCGCTGCTACGTGCTCGGGAAGGAGCACATCAGGATAATGAATTACGACCCGACAAAACCACAGCACCTGCGCCACAAGCCGGGCGAACCCGAGCTCGAGGCCGGGCTGAGGGCCAAAATCGAGGAGGTCTGCCTGAAAATATGCAGCACGATGGACTACGATTTCGATGCCATCGAGTTCGCGGTGCGCGGCGGCGAGCTCTGGGCCGTGAGCTTCTTCAACCTGACACCGAACGCCGATCCATACTTCCTGCTCGAGGATAACTTCAACTGGCTGCTCGATAAAACCGCGGAATACCTTATATCACTTGCAAAGATGCCTTCCCGCAAGCTTAAGACATATGGCTGGGACGAGCTGATGGACATTGAAGCAAGCGAGGCCGCAACAAAAAGGAGGGCTGCCGAAAAAAAGTAGATTCATAATCGAGGCGGGCAACGGGCGAAACGATTTTTTTTATTTATTCGAATAGCAGTTATTATGATTGATGAGATCATGGACAGGCTCAAACAGGACACTGCCCAATGGAATAATTTCAGCCGATATTTTCAGCAGAAGGAATTTGCACCAAAAACGACCTTGCTAAGGGAAGGTGATACCGCAAAATACATATTCTTCATTAAAAAGGGGTGCTTGCGTTTGTGGTTCAATAATGACGGCAAAGATATCACGCTTCAGTTTTTTTTCGAAGGTCAGGCCGTTTCGTCCTTCGACAGCTTTCTGCATGGGCAGCCGAGCATGTTTTCCCTTGAAAGCATCGAGCCGGCAGAAGTTGTCATGCTGAGCAAAGAGGGGCTCGAGGCGCTTTTATCATATTATCCTGAAATGAGAGATGGCTTCTACGAGACAGCAATTCAGGTGATGAGCAAGTATATTATGCTTTTCCTTTCCGTCATCAAGGATAATCCCGGGAAGCGGTACGAAAATCTGCTTGCCGGCGATCCCCGAATAATTCGACGGGTTCCCCAGCACTATATAGCCTCCTACCTGGGCATTACACCTGTTTCGCTCAGCAGGATAAGAAATAAAAAATAGGCAGTATTTTATTATTGATGATCGACCGCGCTCCGATGCCTTGCCTCCGGGGGGAAGGAGCCAGGCGGGCATGATCGATCTGCCTCGGCTTCATCCGCGGCCGGATAAACAGGTTCAGGCCATTCTTGCCAGCAGTTGCTTATGAACTTCAGTGAGCGCGCCCCGCGCTGCGCTCCTTTCCACGACTGCAATAATTGAATTGCCGGAAGTGCCTGCCAGGAATGCCAGCGGCTTGCGGCCGGCCACAGCCGAGAGCAAGTCCGACGCCGTGCCGTCCATAATGGCGCGCGATGATGAATTGCCGCACACGCACACGGCCGAAACCTCACTGATCGAGGCCACGCCGGGGGCCTTGCCGCCTTCGGGCATATTCCCCTCGCAAAGTGCCGTCACCTTGCCGTCGATACCTGCAAATGCCAATAACTCGAGCCCGATTGATTCAAGCACCGCGGCAAAGCCCGGGCCGCTGCCGTCCTCGGCTCCCGACACGTGCAGCACCGCCAGCAGGCAGTTTTCCTTCAGCGTCACGGAGTGCATAGAGGCTCCGGCGGCTTCCTGCCTTATCAGCGTGCCGGAATCGGCCGGGTTGTAGGTGTTCAACACCCTCACGGGAATATTTTTTCTCACGGCGGGAAGAATCGTGTCGGGATGCAGCACTTTTGCCCCGAAAAATGCCAGCTCGCGCATCTCGTCGAACGACATCTCTTTTATCGTCACCGCGCCGGCCACTTTCCTGGGGTCTGCCGAGAGCACTCCCGGCACGTCTGTCCATATCTCGATTTCTTCAGCGTTGAGGGCAGCGCCGAAGAGGGCCGCTGAGAAATCCGACCCGCCCCTGCCGAGAGTAGCGGTGCGCCCGGAAGGGTCCGAGCCTATGAATCCTTGTGTAATGATAATTTTATCCGTGCGGACAAGCGGCATCAGGTACTTGTCCACGTTCTCCGAGATATTGTCCTCCAGGGGCGCGGCCTTGCCGAAGCACGAGTCCGTCGCTATCACTTTCCTCGCGTCAGCCCATGAAGCGTTCATGCCGCGGTGTCGGGCGATATAGTAAAAGAGGGCAGAGGAGAGCAATTCACCGTAAGCGACGACGGAATCGCGCGAGCGCGGCGTCAGCTCCTTCAGGAAGCTTATGCCCGCGGCCATCCTGTTGAGCTCGGAGCAAAGCTCTTCAATCCTTTCCGTGCAGATTGCATAGTGCCCGCTCTCGGGCGGCAGGGCAAGCGCAGCCTCCCTGAGATGATGTTCCCTGATTTCATTGAATATGGCATCAGTCCGTTCGAAATCCCCGCCCGCGGCAGTCTCCGCCAGCGCGATAAGCTTATCTGTAATCCCGGAGC
>CAZIHB010000008.1:0-14858 GCA_964538535.1 uncultured Hyphomicrobiales bacterium
TCCTTTCTTCAGTCCTTCAATCTTTCCCTCGTCAATATCAGCGCAATAAACGTTATTTCCCGTTGCGGCGAAGCAAGTGCCTGTCACCAGCCCCACGTAGCCCGTACCGATCACCCCGATGTTAAACGCCATATAAACCTCAAACCATTAGCATTCAAAAAAAACAAAAATAAACCGATTGTCGCTTAACTACAAATCAAGCAACTTGAAAATAACAATAACAAGAATGGTAAGCACGGCAAGAGCGATGCCGAACTTGGCCAGCTTTTTGAATATTGATATGATCATGCCCGCGACGAGAGCCACTACAAGCATTTTAGCTCCCGATGGCAATGAAAACAAGAAATCCAGCATGGCTTCTTCGCTTTATTGATAAATTATCTGAGTTTGAAAGTCATGGTGATAGTGCCGACCATGGCTATATTATTCTTGATGGCGTTGAATCTCCATTGCCTCAGGGCGTCCATCGCCGCCTTCTCAAGGCGGAAATCAGCCTTCTGCAGGGGGATCATCTTCGAGACGGAGCCATCGGGCATCACGGTGAACTGTATCTTGATCTGCCCCTGTGACTGCACGCCGGGCGGATAGGACGGGATGATCTTGCGCAGCACAATCCTGTTGCCGCCGCCGCCCCACTCAATATCGCCAAGGCCGAGCCCCTTGCCGGGGCCGCTGCCGCGCGAGCCGAGGCCCGTGCCGTCTATATCGCCGTCAAGCCTGCCCACGTCCCTCGAGGATGAGCCGCTCTGCCTGCCCTGCCCTGTTTTATCTGAGGAGAGCACGTTCTTTGCTACGAGGTTGCTCGAGAGGTTCGGGTCGGTGGCGGATTTTGTGTTCGATGCTTTCGTCTGCGCCGCCACTTCGGCATCAGATATGTCGGTGGCGGGATTTTTTCCCTTGTGGGCCATGCCTTCTTCAGATAGATTACCCTTGCTGACGCCGGTGCCGTCGCCCTTGCCGAAACTGAGTATCGTCAAGGGAATTGTATTCGATGTGACTCTATATTCTCTTGGCGGCTGAATCCTGATCACCGGGGTAATAAGAAGGCATAAAATAACAAGGGCAATGGAAACGGCAAAGCCTCTTGCCGTGTTCTTGTCCCATGGCATTTTGAACTGTATCGTCTCGGCTTCGTCGAACCGTGTTGGCCGATAATACATTTCTTCCCCCTTTTATTTTATTCTGTCAATCCAACTTTGGTCAAATCCGTATTTCAATGCAGCCGAGCGGGCCTCTTCCTTCGTTTTGAATTCTCCGAACCTCACCCTGTACCAAACTTTATCCCTGACTTTCTGAGATGATATAATGGCATTTCTCACGTTTTTCCGCTCGAGTTTCTGCCTCCATTCTTCGGCGTCTTCCCTGGATGGGGAGGAATAAATCTGAATGGAATATATCTCTCCGGAGGATTTCGATTTGTCGGCTGCTGCCTTTTGCTCGGCTTTCGGAACATTCTTTGCCACAGGGGCAGCCACGGGCTGCGCTTTTGGCGCTGCCGCGGGCCGCGTGCCGGTTCGCGGAGCCTGTGCCACCGCCTTTACTTTCTTCTGCGCCGCGGCAGAAGCAATTTTTGTCGGTGCAGCCTTAGGTTTTGGAGCCGCTGCCTTTTTGGGCTCAACTTTTACTATTTCCACGCTTGGAGCCGCTGCCTGCTGCTCCCGAGGCTTCGGGCTCACTGTCTCGGGCTTCGGCCCGGCAGGCTTTGTTTCCGCCGGCTTCGGTTCGGCTGGCTTTTGCACCTCGGGTTTCACCACGGGGCGCGGTTCGTGCTTCGCGGTGGCGATTGTCTTGACGGCCGTTGCCTGATCTTTGCCCGATTTCGGGGTCGCCATCTTCTGCAGGAAATAATACCCGCCCGTGCCAATGGCACCAAGCCCCAGAATAATGGAAGCCGCTATCACGGCTATCTTCCGGCCGGCCGATTTCTTACGCGGGGCCTTGGCCACGGAGGCTTCGCCCTCGGCGCCCGAACCGGACGCTGCTGCTTTTTCTTTTTCCAAATTTTCTCCGGGTTCCGGAGCAGGCGTCATTTCGGCAGCGGGCGCGGCTTGTTCGATTCCGCTTGTCGAAGGCTTGCCCATATCAAAATTGGTTATATCAATGTAATTGGTTTCGGTCACTTCCTCGACGGGTTTGAAATCCGTCGGGGGCTGCTGCGAGTATGATTCAGCCTTCTTCTCGCGCCGCTTCGAAGCATTGAGCTCGCTCCTGAGCATCTCGCGAAAATCCTCGTCAATTTCAAAAGCGGGCGCCGGCGGCATATTTATCTCGGACTGCTCCTGCACGGTGCTCTCTTCAATAATTTTTTCTTCCCCTTCCCGGGCAAAGCTCTCGGCGGCAGATATTGCATAATCGGGTATTTCTTCTTCCTCCGACGCTTCAAAGGGTGCCCGGTCGGGCTCTTCAGTCGCTGCGGGCGCTGATGACTCTGCCGTAAGTATATCCCCCTCGGGTTCCTCGATGGCTTCGGGGAATTCCTCCTCTCCGCCCTCGCCGCTTTCCTTCGCCCAGAAATCGTCCCAGGCGCTGCCCTCGGCCCCGACGGCCTCTTCTTCAGGGGCATTTTCCCCGGCAGGCTCATCGAACATGGGCATCTCCTCCGGGAGCGATTCAAGCCCGGCTTCCAAGGTGTTCACTTCTTCCGCGGCAGGCGCTTCTTCTTCGTACCTCGGCACGGCGCCCTCATACTTCCCTTTGCTCTCGAGCAGGAAAATGTCGTCATCCGGCTCGCCCGGGTTGAATCCCGAGAGCCTTTCTTCTTCTTTCAGTATTTTATCTTCGAATATTTTCATCTAAAGTTGCCACATTATGCCAACAGCACCAAACATGCTTCTCTCTTTGTAGCCGTTCCAAATATATATATTTGAATTAAGCAAATTATCAAATCTGGCGAAAATCGAAAAATCTTTGCTGATCCTGTAATCGGCTCTGAACTTTAAATTTACAAACGCGGCTAACTCCTTTTTATTCTCTATGTCCGCGTACCTCTGGCCGTAATATACAAGCCCCAGATGCGTGCCAAAGGTCTCACTCCATGTACGAGCGTAATCGGCACTAAGTTTCAAATTGGGTTCGTTGGGCACAGTGTTGCTGTTCTCGTCGAGCGAGGTAACGGCTATGTTAGCGTTCAGGATGAATCTATCGGCTGCAGTCACGTTCCAATAGCCCTCGCCCTCGATGTTCATCACCGAAGCGCGCATGTAGGCCACGTCGAAAGTGCCGCCGCTGTCCGCGGGCACGAACGTTGGTCTGCGGTCAGTCATGGCATATTTAAAGCCGGCCGTCAGGCCCATTTTGTCCGTGGGGTGATAATACACGTACGTTTTCAGCGCCATCATGTCGTATGGGAAATCAATGTTTGAATTAAACGACACGTAGGGGTTTTCCTCGAACAGCCTGATCATAGATTCGCGTGCCAGCCCGGTGGAGATTTCAGCTTTCATGGTGTAGAACTTGTTTATCCTGTATTCCATGCTGCCGGAGAGCAGCAGCCCCCCGCGGTTCGTGCCGTCGGAGCTGCCGGCGAACTGGAAGCCGGCGTTGCCGTTCAGTGTGAATTCGCCCTTCACGAGTGAAAGCGATGCGTCCGCCTGGGCGAAGTTCGCCGCGTCGCCCTTGATCGTGTGAAGGTCGAGCAGCAGATTTCCACCCACGAGGTAATCGCCGAAGAAGTTCTGCACCTTCAGGTATCCGCTCAGATTATTGTCCGTGGCATCGGCCGGGTCGCTCGTGAGGCTCAGCGAGCGGAATCCCGCCCCTGTCTTGAATTGATACCCCTCGGAGTTGCCGTCAACGTCCACGCCGAAATTCAGCCCGAACGCGTTCCTGTCAATCGGTTCAGCAAGAGAATACAGCTTGTAGGAGCAGTTGTTCAGCTTGACGAATGCCCTCGTGCGGCTGCCGCCGAAGATCCAGAATTTATCCGGAGCAATATAGTCAGAGCTCAGCCCGGCGAAGAACTTGTTATAGCCTGAACCGGCCACATCGCCGCCGGAGAGGTCAAGCCCGGCGCTGGCGTAAAGCTCGTAGCCCTTCATGTTGAAGCCGTAACCTGCCTCGATGCCGGGAGTATTGAACCTGCCGTATTCCGCCCGCATGAAGCCGTGTTTGTATTCTTTCATCTGCAGGAAGGCAGGCAGGGGTTCCACCGGCAGAAGCGGCGATTGCTGCTTTTCGATCGAGTTCAACGAATCGAGCATCTTCGCGTTCAGCCGCGCCGGCTTCTCGGGAATCTGCTTCACTCCCGATGCCACATTGAGCTGCTCGACTCCCTCGATGATGAAGTTCGGCAATTCAAGCGGCTTTGGCTGGGCCGGCGGCGGCACAGCGCCGCTGCTCTCGCCCTGCTGCTGAGCAAAAGAATTTGTCATGCACAGGGCCATTCCCATTGCCATAGCCAGGAAACAACGGGCCATCCTGCCGCTTACTCTATTTTTTTCCGATTTCTTTGCCATAGCTCGAACTTACTTTTCCTTCATTCTTTTCAATCTGGATTTCGCGGTTTTGCCGAACTCATCGTCGGGCCTCCACGCCTGGAGCGTCTGATATATTTCTTCGGCAGTGGCGGCCTGCTCCATCATCTCGTATGTCTCGCCAAGATTGAGCAGCGCGAGTGAATACCAGTCCTCCACCCCGGAAAATTTTTCTTTCACGCGAATGAATGCATCCCGCGCCTTGTCCCACTTCTCATCCCTCATCCAAAGCTCGCCGATCCTGTATTGAGACTCTGCTGCAATTGTAGAATTATCTTCAACTTTGGCAAGCATTTCAAAATTTGACCGCGCCTGATCATTCATTCCCTTTGAACGATAATACATTGCTATCCTGTACCTGCTCTGATCTCCGTAGTCTGATTCGGGGAAGCTGTCAGCCACAAATTTATAGAAATTAATCCCTGAGAGTGTGTCGCCAATCCCGATTTTGATCATGGCCCTTTCAAATCCGGCCTGAGCCGTGGTCTGGTTCTTCGGGTATTTCTCCTGAATGAGGCTGAAAACTGAATCGGCCCCTGCCACGTCGGTCTTCTCTTTCAGCATCAGCCCGATCTCCAGCAGGCCCAGCGGTGCATAGTCGGACTGCCGGTATTCCTTTGTCAGAGTGTTGAATGTGGCTCTTGCTTTCTCGGGCTCGTTCATGTTGATATAGCTCTTGCCCATCCAGTAAAGCACCTCCGGGTTCTTCTGGCTGGCAGGGTGGGTCTGACGGAATTTTTCGTATTCCGTCACGGCATCCTGATACTTCCTGCCGGTATAGAACATCTCGGCCTTCTTGAATCTGAACTCCTCGGCAAAGGGCGATGACGGGTTTGTCTCGATGAAATTCGTAGCTATCTTTATGGCCTCATCTTCCTTTCCGAGCGCCATGTAGCAGTACTGTATGCTTTTCAATGCCTCGGGGGCAAGATCGCTGCTGGGATATAGCTCCACAACTTTTTTATAGGAATTGACTGCCGCGTCGTAGTTGCCCTCGTTGTAATATGCATCGCCTATCGCGTAGTGAGCTCGTGCCACGAGCCCGCTCTTCGCGTAAGCGGAAATAAGAAGATTATAATTCTCGATCGCCTCGCCGTATTTTCTTTGCTGGAAGCGTATCCAGCCGATCAGGTACAAAGCGTTGGGCGCATAGGACGAGCGGGGATAGACGCGGACGAAATCGAGCAGCGAGGTTATGGATTTCTCGTTGTCGCCCATCCTGTAGAGCGCGTGGCTCAGCTGATAGGACGAGTACTGCCCCTCCTCCGTGCCGGGGGCCAGCTTGGCCGCGCGCCTGTAGCAGTCGGCCGCGCTTTTATAATTTTTCCCGAGGTAATAGCCGTCGCCCTGCCTCGTGAGCACTTCAACGGCGAAATTGGAGCCGGGGAACTCCTTTATCATCTGATCGAAAACTTTCGATGATTTTGAAAAATCTTTCTGGCGGAAGTAGCTCCACCCCAGCCCGTAAAGCGATTCCTCGCGCCTTTTGCTCGAGGGGTGGCTCTCCGTTATTTCTTTATAAATGTCCACGGCGTTCTTCAGCAGGTCGGTCCTGTAGTATGCTTCAGCCAGCCAGAACAGTGCTTCGTCCATGCGGGGGTCGTCCTTCCTGTCGCCCGTGAAAGCGAGCAGCGAGGGTATCGCCTCCGCGCTCCTGTGGCTTTCCACAAGGCAAATGCCCTGCTTCAGCCTGGCTTCGGATAAATACCATTTTTTCTGCGGCATGAAAACTTCCGAGCTGTTGTTTGCCAGCTGCTCGGCTTTCTTGTACTCGCTGACGGCTTTGTCCCAGAATCCGGTCTCCATGAACGTGGCGCCAAGCAGCAGGTTGATCCTCACGGCCACTCGTGCTTCCGAGGATTCCCTGTCCGCGCGCTCAAGCGTGCGGCGCGCCATGTCGTACTCTGCCGATTCATAATACATCTGCCCGAGCTCCAGCAGCACCTGCCCCAGGTAGGGATATGTCGGCTGCACTGTCAGGGCGGAAAGCTCCTTGCGAGCCTGCTCTAAATCGCCCATTTTCTTCAAGGCCGTTATCCTGTAGAGCTGCGCGGAGGCCTTAAGCCTGTGCGATTCCTCATCGCTCGAATCTATTATCGCGTCGTAGCTGCTTATTGCCTCGGCATATCTTTCGCTATTGAGCAGCGCCCAGCCCTTCGCCAGTTTCACGTATTTCCCGAGGCTCGAGGAAGGATAGAGCGAGTCGAATCTCTCCAGCTCTGCAAGCGCAGCGGGATAGTTGCCCGCCAGGTTGTATGCCTCGCCGCGCAGGTAGATTATTCCCTCCCTGCAGGCTGCAAGCCCCGTCTGAGGCTCGTACGCGGCCGCGGCGGAATCCCGCGCGTCTATCAGGTTCACGATTTTCTCTGCTTTCTCGAGTGCTGTTATCGCGCCGGGCGCGTCGCGAAGCACGAGCAGATTGTTGGCCGATCTCATCAGCGAAATCACATTCGTGTTGGCGTAGGGATAGTTCAGGAACGAGTCCCTGTAGTACTTAACTGCTGCCTGGTACTGCCTGTTCAGCTCGTTTATTTTTCCCATATTGTAGATGGCATCATCGGAATATTGGCCGTTCTTGAGCGAGGCGGCGCATTCCTCGAAGACGGGCGCCGCGTCCTGATACTTGCCCTGGTTGCACATCGCCACGGCACGCCAGAACAGCGCTGCATGGGCCAGCTCTGCATAGTCCCTGTCGCCCCTGGCGGCAAGGTCTTCATCGGCACTCTTGCGCGCATCCTTGAAATATGTTTCTGCTTTCTCGTACATTTCATGCTGAAAGGCAAGATAACCGAGCTGGAGCTTCGCGAACGGAACGAAAGGCGAGTTCGGCCTGATGCTGATGAATTCCTGCAGCCTGCCCTCGGCCACGGAGTAGTTCCCGGAGATCAGGTCGATGTCCGACTCCGTGAAGACCGCGCGGTCGAGCGAGGGCCCGTCCGGGAATGCCGCGGCAAGCCCGAGCAGCCTTTGCTCGGCTTTCCTGATTAGTCCGTTGTCAAACATTTCTTTTGCCGCCGAGACAGCCTCGGAGCCATAGGAATACGGCATAGCGGCCGGTTGAGCATAGCCGGACGTCAGCGAAAAGCAAAACGCTATCGCCGCTGCACGGGTGATCCTTCTTAGCATGTTCGTTTTCTTTATATTTAAGATACTTCCCAATCCCCCCCCCCTCTAAAGACGTGCTTAATGCACGTGCTTTCGCGTCATAGGGAAATGACACTTTATACTGCTTGTTAAAAATACAAAAAAGAAGTGCCAAATACCAAAAAAAGATTAGTTTCCATCAATCCTATCAAGTATTTCGGCACTTCTTTAAATAAAAAATATTAAATAACCGGTTTAATTCCCTATTATATCACATATTTAAAGGCAGTTCAACGTAAAATTCCGTGCCTTCAGACTCCTCCGAGCTGAAGCCCGCTTTGCCCATTAAGTACTTCTCAGTCAGCATCTTGATGCTGTATGTGCCCAGCCCGCGGCCGGCCCCCTTGGTGGAGAAGGACCTTTGGAACACCTGCAGCCTCACTTCCTTGTCCATATAGCCCGAATTACGCACAGTGAACCTGATCCCGCGTGATGTCATGCAGCAGGACAGCTCTACAGCATCACCCTCGGACGAAGCTTCAAGGGCATTTTTCAGCATGTTGCCCAGCACTCTCAGGAGTATTGTCGGGTCAGTTTTGAAATATGTCTTCAGGGAATCCTCGGCCACAACGATTTTCTTCCCGCGCCCGAGGTTGTGCTTCCGGTATGTTTCGGCCGTCCCGACGAGCATTTCGAACGAACTGACAAGAGATATATTAACAATCAGATCGTTGGATTCCGCCATGGATAGCTGCCTCTGTGCCTGAATCTCGTCAATCAGGCGTTCGGTCAGATTGAAAATAAGGCTCTTCACCTCGTTGTCGCTCTCATTCACGTCCCTCATTATCTCTGCCAGCCCCCGCAGCCCGCCCGCCACGTTCAGTATGTCGTGGAAGAATATTCTTTCCAGCACTTCCTTTCTCTTCTCGCTGCTTATATCCGTGGCGGTAAGGAACAGGTATCTTTCTTCGCCTATGATGTAAGGATTGGCCCAAACCCTTAAATCAAGCGGATCAAGGCCATTCCTGCGGGTGATACGGCACTCCTGCATATCCCTCCGGCCCTGCAGCCCGTTCATTATGGCCTTTATGCTGCCGCAGGTGCTGCAATGTTCGGTGGTGCCGCAGCCGCCGCTGTCGTTCTCGGCGAAGTTGCAGGAAAGTGCCTCGCCCACCCTCAGGCCGATCAATTCTCCAAGGCTTTCCGCGCCCGAGAATTCTATCATCTTCTGGTTGGTATAGACAATTTCCCGGTTGGAATTCAGCACAATAAAAATGTGCGGGAAGCAGTCAACAAATGTCTGCACATAGCGCATCTCGCAGAATTTTTCGTGCTGCGCGAGCAATACATCTTTTTCCGTGCGGGCGGCCTCGGCAAACTCGCTTGGCCTCTTGACTTCAATAGGAAAAATCATTTTTATCCTTTTCGGCTTATCTTCTGATATTTAATACAATTTCAATATTACTTCAACTTAAAATTAAATTGATTGACGTTTCTCGCTCCGAATTATTACTAAGTGCCTGATCATCATTTCGTTCCCTATCCTGACAGCATTTTTCTGCAGTTATGGCATCGTGTTTCAATAATCGCCATTCCCGAGCAGGAGCCTGTGTGAAAAGTGCCGATTATGGCAATAAAGTCCTGACCCGCCATTCCCGCGAAAGCGGGAATCTATTGATTTGCAAAAGCTTATGGATCTCCGCCTTCGCGGAGATGACAACGGCGGTGTGCCGTTGCCGCGTTTTTTTTCACGGCCGCACAACGGCCACGGCCCGCCGTGGCCCTGCAAATTCACGATGAAATGTTGTTTGTGACAAGTCATTCCCGCGCAGGCAGGAATCTATTGTATTACAAGAACTTATGGATCTCCGCCTTCGCGGAGATGACAACGGCGGTGTGCCGTTGCCGCGTTTTTTTTCACGGCCGCACAACGGCCACGGCCCGCCGTGGCCCTGCAAATTCACGATGAAATGTTGTTTGTGACAAGTCATTCCCGCGCAGACGGGAATCAATTGATATACAAGAACTTATAGATCTCCGCCTTCGCGGAGATGACGACGGGAGGGAGCCGGTGCCGCGGTTTTCACACAGGCACGTCCGCGGAGATGACAACGGGAAAGGGCCGGTGCCATACGTTTTTCACAGGCACAAAGCGGGCGTGGCCCCCTTTTTTTTATCGGCGGCCAACCCCGAAGGAACGCCTCCCGAAGCGGTGGCATAATGACAAATCGAATGTTACCGCGAATTGACCCCGAAGGGGTCATATGTTTATAGCCGAATGATCAGGCAGGTTGTGCGACCCCGTAGGGGTCGAATGTTGTCTTAAAAACGCGATTTTCTATAAACATGCGACCCCTTCAGAGTCGAAAATTGATTGGCGCTTGATTTTCAACAATCATGCCGGGCCTTCAGGATTTATCGGCCTACGGCCACTGCGTGGCTGCCACGCAGTGGCCGGCAGTGTTTGCATTTGCGGCAGAAGCGGAAATCGGCTGCTTTCTGTCACCCATTAGATTACAGCATTCGCAGGGCCGCTCCCTATTGCTAATTACACCGCATACGCGATGTTTTTTCGAGTAATAATTGAAAAACTTTATTATAATTTTTTGCAATCTCATGCAAACTATCTTCAGAACTGTTATTTTCTATAATCTCAGAAACACTAAATTTCTCTACTCGAACAAAATAAGCTTCGGAGATTTCGTTTGTTTTAAAATCAATAGTCTTCATATAAAAATTTGTACGGTCATCTTGTGATGCAATAACTGAAATATTTTTTGATACCGCACTAAAACGGCTAATGATATTTAACTCCATCTCGTTCAAGCTGTCGTATTTAAAAGAATCTTTACCTGATATATAGCAAATCAATCCATTTAAATTGTCGTTTGTTTTGATGATGGTAAATACGGTAGGTGAATATAATTGATCATGGTAAAAGTCTTTGATAACTATTGCTGATAAAGAAATGTTGTCGCCATATTTTTCCTTGAACAGCTCCAACATTACGGCTGCTCGAACACTGGTATTATAGTAATTAGATGCTCTAAAACAATCTTTGATGTCCTTTAGCAATTTAGCTCTGTTTATCGGATCTTGCTCCTCGATATGTTTGCTATCTTCTCCAATAATATATGTGAACCAATCGATCTTCTGATTTTCGACCATAAAATTGATAATATCAAAATGTATGGTAATTTCAGCCTGAAGCAAAAAAAACATTATAAGCGCTATCATTATAACTACTTGCCTATGATAATCGTACATCTGTCATCATCAAGTCTTCCACCTTTTTACTCGATAAAAGCAAAGGCTGCATCCGTTCCAAATCCTAAATTGAGTAACGGTACCTAAAATGAAAATATTAATATGTGACAAATCTAAGCATTTAAATATGATCCATTGCCCAGGAAATATTTGAGATGAGTGCAAACCCCGCACATCTTCATCTTCAACAAAAGCATTCGCCCCTGCTATCCGCCACATTTATTTTAAGTGCTTTCGCCATCACCCGCTTTTGTTTTCAGCAATTAAGCAATTTCCTGCGAGAAATGCAAGAGGCACAGCCCCAAGAGGCGGGCGACGCCGGGGGCATTGCCCCACCTGTTTCCGTAGGGCCGAGGCCACACTGTGGCTGCCTCGCAGTGGCGAGCGCACCGTGGCCGGCAGTGTTTGCATTTGCGGCAGAAGCGATAATTTGAACATCTCAATCATACATTGGAGGTATTAATGAAAAAAATATATATATTGGAAAATCGTTAGTTGTCTCGTGAATGTTTAATCTTCGAATATATTGGAGCTTTTTATGGAAAAAAGAACAAACGTGGTCACCTTCGGCGGCAATCCCGTCACTCTGCTTGGTAATGAAATCAAAGTCGGCGACAAGGCTCCCGATTTCTCCGCTATTACAATTTCTCTGCAGCCCGTCAGCCTGAGGGACTTCGATGGCAAGGCCAAGCTTATTTCCGTCTATCCTTCTATCGATACCGGCATCTGCTCCGCCCAGACGAGAAGGTTCAACGAGGAAGCGGCGAAACTTGACGGCCTTCAGGTCATCTCGATCTCGTGCGATCTGCCCTTCGCGCTCGGCAGGTTCTGCGCTACGGAAGGCATCGACAAGGCGCTCACTGTCTCGGACCACTACGCCCTCGATTTCGGCCTTAAGTATGGGTTTGCCATCGAGCAGCTCAGGCTGCTCGCGCGTGGCGTCGTCATTCTCGATAAGGAAAACACCGTGCGCTACGTGGAATACGTGAAGGAAATCACGACGCACCCGGACTACGATCTGGCCATAAGCGTGGCGAAATCGTTGATATAAATCAGAATTTGCTCAAATCGGCCGAAATTGTGGTGCTCCCGCGTCGGGGCGATAATATCGGCCGTTTTTTTAATATCCGGGAGGACGTGCCTGCTGATGAAAGTTATTAAGTACAAAAAAATCGAAGGCTGCATGGAGGGCACGAATATAATCGATTTCAGGTTCGACACGGCTGTCGGGAAGGAATTCATTCAGGAGCTGTCTGAAAAAATGGGAGGCAGGCTGAAAGTGGCAACAGGCAGTCTGCCATTGCCCTACTTCACAATAATCGTGAAGGGTGAATGCACGCTGAAGGGCAACATCGGGGGTATGACGCTCCGCGCAATGCTTGCGGAGGGGCTCGGCATTGAATGGCGCGAAGCATTCACTGCCATGATCGAGGGGATGAATCCCGAGGGGATGAATCCCGATGGAATGAATCCCGATGGAATTGTTCCCAGGCATGATATCCAATGATGATTATCCGGCAGGCAGTATGATATAACACCTTAGGAGGCTGTAAAAAAACACTTCGGCGCGGCCTTTCCCGTCGTCATCTCCGCGAAAGTGCCTGTGTGAAAACCGCGGCACCGGCTCCCTCCCGTCGTCATCTCCGCGAAGCAGCTTGTGTGAAAACCACGGCACCGCCCCCCTACCGTCGTCATCTCCGCGAAGGCGGAGATCCATAAGTTCTTGTAATACAATAGATTCCCGCCTGCGCGGGAATGACGAAGAAAGGGTTTATTCGCTGTAATTGGGACTTTTTACACAGGCTCGAAGGCGGAGATCCATAAGTTCTTGTAATACAATAGTTTCCACCCTGCGCGGGAATGACGGGGCATTATCGGACACGGCGGGCTCGCCACTGTGTGGCCGCGGCCCTACGGAAAAGCACTGCGCGGGAATGACGGGGCAGGACATATTGCAATAATCGGGACTTTTCACACTTTCGGTTAAGTACTTCTACCTATTGATTTGCATGGCGATTATACCGAAATTGCACATGTAAAAAAGTAGCGGGGGGAATCATGGACAACACGGCAACACGGCAGCGGCTGAATTCGGAGGAAAACCGCCTGCAAAGTATGCTGGAAACAGTGGATAAGCAGGTTGCACGCCTCGAAGCTGCCATCAGATCCATCGAGGAAGACGGCAGCGACACCCGAAATCTGCACTCCCGGCTCGCGGACGCGCTCGAGGAGCGCTCCCGCCTGAAAGGCATGTTGAGCGCCGTCAGGAATTCCGAGCGGTCTGCAATTCTATCCATGGCGCATTCCGCCGGAAAATTCATAAAACAAGGCACGAATCGGGCTGCCGCCGCATGGCAGCCGGCCGATCCACGCAAGGCAAAGAAAAACCGCTTCGTTTACTACGATAAATCCAGCAGGACCTACTTCACGCTTCGGCCCGCTATATCTGCCGCCGGGGAGCATCCGCATCTTATTGACAAAATCGTTTACTGACCTGATTTTATCCGCTCGTAGAGCTTTTCTATCGTGAGCGCCAGGCTTTCCCAGTTGTATTTATCCTTGTAAGCCATAATATTGGAAGCCATGGCCTCCTCGTTGTGCCCCGAGAAGTACATTTCTATGGCATCCTTCAATTGCGCCGGATCAGCCTCCTTCACCATGATGCCCGTGCCGTATGGCTCAATCATCTCACGCAGGCTGCCGGTGTCCGTGGCAATTATCGGCAGGCCGAAGTGATAAGCTATGCCCACGATGCCGCTCTGAGTGGCGGATTTATACGGCAGCACGCAGACGTCAGCGGCTGAAAAATAATCCGGCACCTCGCCGTCGCTGATGTAGCGCACGTGCCTGACCACCCTGTCACCAAGCTTATTCTTTTTAATAATCTCGTCGTACTTGTCAAAGCTGCCGTAGGATTCGCCGGCAATCACGAGCACGTAATGCTCGCCGAGCCTGGCCATTGCCTCGAGCAGTATGTCAAGCCCCTTGTAGTCCCTGATGAAGCCGAAGAACAGCAGTACGTTCTTATCTATGCCGATTCCCAGCCTCTCTCTCGCCGAGAGCTTGTCGGGCTTTTCACCGAAATGGTCATATAGCGGGTGCGGGTGGCTCTCGAATGCTGCAGCGGGCTTGAGCGAGAGCAAATCGTTCTTCACGGTCTCGCTCATCACTATGAAGCCGTGGTTGTGGTTCAGGTAATATTTCGTCAGCTTGATGTCGCCGGGGCGCTTCTCGTGGGGTATCACGTTGTCGAGTATGCTTATGTTCACAGTGCCCGATGCCTCGAGTGACTTCGCCACGTAGCCGAGAGATGGCGCAAAGAACGGCATCCAGAATTTTGAAACGAGAAGGTCGGGCGCGAATCCTCTGATTTTTCTGCTCGCGCGGTAGTAGCCGACGGGATTAACGGAATCAAGCACCTTTATCGAGGGGATCGGGTCGGCGGTGTCGCCCTGCCCCACCATCTGAGACTTCCCGGGAAATATGATCTCGGGGTACTGCCGGAGAAAAGTGTAGGCCCTGACGTCGTGATTCTTTTCGAAGGCGCGGTAAAGCGCGGCGTTGAATTGGGCAATTCCCCCACGATAGGGATAAAATGTGGAAAGGTATGCTATTTTCATATCAACTTTGCAATTTTATCAAAATAATTCCGTAAAATGCAAAGATATATCTTTCTAAATTATTTTTAGGAATATTATTCTGTTTATGGCTGAAAATCTGAAGAGCATAGTTGACAAGAGCAGCATACCGGACAATTTCAAATACTACTGGGGCTATCAATACATGCTCGGGGTGGAATCCATCGCTCCCTACCTTGAGAAAAACGGAGGTTTCAGGCAGGGCGAAGCCGTTGTCGAGATAGGCTCGGCCGAGGGCGGCGTGCTTCACGCGTTCGTGGAAAGGGGTGCCTCGAGGGCCCTCGGCACCGACATCGTGGCGGAGCGGCTCGAGATGGGCAGGAAAATCAGCGCCATGGGCAGCCTCGACGTGCAGTACGCCGGGCACAACATACTAACGGAATCGCTGCGCCCCGAA